>CALMQQ010000122.1 GCA_937871845.1 uncultured bacterium | reverse complement strand
AAATAAAGTGGCTACTGCGGTGAGGTTAACACATATACCAACGGGTATAGTGGTAGCATGTTCCGTCGAGAGAAGTCAGTTGAGAAACAAAACGTCCGCAATGAATATGTTGAGAGGTAAACTTTTCCAGATTGAAATGGAAAGGCAGTCAAAAGAAAAAAGTAGTCTGAAAGGAGAACACAAAATTGCAGGCTGGGGAAATCAAATTAGAAATTATGTGTTACATCCATACAAACTTGTAAAAGATTTAAGAACAAACACTGAGAGCCAACATCCTGAATCAGTCCTAGATGGTGGATTAGAGGAATTTATTGAGGCTGAGATTAAATTATAAATTTTTCCAGTTATCTTCGTAATCTGAGATTTTTTTCAATCTTCTGATATGTCTTTCTTCTCCTGAGAAATCTGTGTTTAGCCAAGCAGTAATGATAGGGAAATCTTCGTCTTCTTCAAAAGTCATATCATCGAGGACCAAAATATTAGTGTCATCGTCCTCTCTAGCTTTTACTGCATGTTCTATGGATTCTGCGTATCCTGCACGTACGCCCTTAACTTTGTTGCATGCTACACACACTCCGATACCTGATCCACATAAAATAATGCCTTTTGCATTTTCTTTTACAACTAACTCTCCGAGCATAAACGCGTAATCAGGGTAATCATCATCTGGGTCATATTCTTTTGCCCCTATATCTATAAACTCGATATTGGACAAATCTAAGAAATGTTTTAGCTTTTCTTTTTCATCAAAACCTCTGTGGTCAGCAGCAATATATAGCATACCTGTAATTAAACTATAATTATAAATCTATTCTAACAGAATTTTATTCTATTGTTAAAAATTGACCAGGTACAATCAATGCCTGACTTCCATCGGCTAGAAAACCTATCGAATCAGAATTATTCGCTAAAATTGTTGTCCATTGTGAACCATCTCCATAGACGGCTTCTGCGATCTCCCAAAGTGTATCACCAAGTTTAACCTGATAAGTTCCAGTACTGATATCCCCTTTTACATAATCTGTAGCTCTCCAAACTCCTGTTTGGTTAATAGTTGTTTGTATTTGAGTGGACTTTGTTTGTGCTGTTTCGGTTGTTGAGTCATCTCTTCTTGTAGAATTTCCACCTGCAATTTTTCCATCTTCATCCTCATCAGTACTATCTTTGTCACCGTCTCCTTCATCATCACTATTTTCACTATCTTCTGAATCTTCGTTTTCACTGTTGTCGTTTTCGTCATCTTCTTCGCCATCGTTATTTTCTTCTGCAACCTCTTCGTTCCTATCAAAGACATCAGGAAGATTGATACTCACTCGGTCAGATATCAATGGGTAAATAATGAACCCAATACCAGCCAGAATAAAAACTCCTCCCAATAACTTGAGTACCCATGGTTTAATTCTTAATTTGGAATTTTCCATATCTTTGATTACCGATTTTTCAAACTCTTTTGGGTTTGGCGTGTCTTTTTTTGGGGTAGGAGCGGTTTTCTGTTTAACCTTTACAGAATTCTTGGCCATTTTTAGTAATATGAAAATTAAAGTCTCGGGGCAGAAACAATATGTTTAAATATAACTTAATTTTACTACTGTTTGCAAGTAAAGCGATATATATTCTTAAGTAGTTTATGTTTTCTTGCTAAAGAGAGCTTAAATTGTTAAAATCAGGGCTATTCATTTAGATAATTCAATATTAAAACAAGATGGCAAATACAAGTTCTGCAAAAAAAGCGATAAGAGTTAGCGCTAGAAAGAAAAAAGTAAATTCAATCAATAAAGAAAATTACAGAACTGCAAAAAAAGCAGTTTTAAAGGCTGTCTCAGATAACAAACCAGCACAAGCGAAGAAGTTATTAGTGAAGGCATATAGTGCGCTAGATACGGCATCAAAGAAGAAAACTCTTCACAAGAATACAGTATCAAGATACAAGTCTAGACTTGCAACTCAAGTAAACAAGATTTCTAAATAAACATTGAATTTAGTCAACTTTCATTTTGTCTGATTTACTGATACTATTTCATATTGACTATGTTTTATTATGAAAGTAACTAATCTCCCCATTACTCCAATCGTTGCTATTATTATTAGTAAACTTTTAGGAATTATCTTTGCGTCGATAGTATTTGGAATAAGCTTCGAATTTAATGGAATTTTATCGTTGTTTGGTCTAGGAAATCTCGATAATCAGACAGATATGATATTACTCTCCTCCTACTCTGATTTGTTTATGTTCACTATTATTAGTTTGATCTTGGTAATAAGTCTGATGATGCATTCTAAAAATGAAAAAAAGCAAATTAGTAAGGAAGATTTAGACAAATATCTAACATCAAATCAAAAGAACACAATATTGGTAGCAAATAAATTATATGGGAGTGCACTCTATTGGTTAATTTCAATATGGTTAACAAACTTGTATGTACTTTTTAATACATTGACAGGTAAAACATATCTGTGGATTTATCTCTTAGTCTTGATGTTAACAGTTTCACTCACATTATATTTTTATTATGATCTTAAGCGAGAAATACATCTCGCTAAGACAAAAGTTTTTAATAATGATTTATGAAAGCAGATAGCGTTAAAATCGAAATTACTCTAAGGTCCTTAATTCTGATTCTAATATTTATTCTGGGAATTACTGCGCTGTGGGAACTTAGGTTGGTTTTTATCTTCCTATTTTTTTCTTTCATCGTAAAT
>CALMQQ010000121.1 GCA_937871845.1 uncultured bacterium | reverse complement strand
GTTTTGCTTTTTGCTACCGAAATAGGTGGTATGGTTTTTCTTTCACTGGTCTCCTCTCAGTTTGGTGCATCAGCAGAACTTGATCTTTTCTATCTTGCATCAGCGGTTCCTGAAACAATCACGAATATTATTTTGCTCGGGGCAATCTCCGGCTCTATAATTCCAGTTTTGGTCAAAATTAAAGAAAAAGAAGGAGACGAGAAGTTCTCATCGTCTTTTAGCACGATAATGAATTTAGGAATGTTACTCTTTGTCTTCCTTTCTGTCTTGGTAATGATTTTTGCAAAATTCACTGTTCCGTTCGCCGTTGAAATCACTCAGAGAAGCGGAGATTTATCACCAGAAGATATTGAAAATGTCATTTTAATGACTAGAGTTCTTTTGATTCCTCAAATAATTCTGGGGGCAAGCGCTTTCTTGTCTTCTGGTCTTAATATCCATCATCGGTTTATTATTCCTCAACTAGCACCGCTACTTTATAATCTTGGAAAGATAATTGGAATAATCTTTCTTATCCCAATCGTGGACGACAAGATTTGGGCTTTAGTTTGGGGCACTTTAATTGGTGCAGTTTTACATCTTCTAATACAGATACCTTTATGGAGAGAGTTAAAAATTGGTTATAGGTTTCTATATGTAAACCTTCGAGATAAAAATTTCGTGGAGGCAATGAAATTGGGATTGCCTCGTGTTCTAGGTCTTAGTGTAGAAGAGGTAGCTAGGATTGCAGACACTCTGATTTCGTTTAGTTTGACAGTGGGTTCACTAGCTTCTTATCAGTATGCACTTCGATTAACTGCAATTCCTCTGAACTTGTTTGGCACATCTTATGCAATTGCTTCATTCCCCTCACTATCAAGGTTGTGGTCAAATGGTTCTAAGATAGAATTTGAAATATTAGTTAGGAAAATTATTAACCAAGTTTTGTTCTTGGCTTTGCCAGTTAGTGGATTATTTATCATCTTAAGAGTTCCAATTGTTAGGTTGGTATATGGAATTTTAGGAGGAAGCTTCACATGGGCAGACACACTTCAAGTTTCTTGGGTTCTGATGTTTTTCGCCATAGGAATAAGTCTAGAAACTCTTCGTACTACATTATTTAGGGTTTACTTTGCGATTCATAATTCTATAGTTCCCTTAATATCAAGTGTCTTCGTTCTAATCTTTGGGGTTATCACTGGTATCCTACTAACAAATTACTTCAGCAATTTCTACGAATTTTCAATTTTAAAAATCACCTTCAATCCATCATACTTTCTTAACAGATCAGATGGACCACTAGCGGTTGGGGGATTGGCACTGAGTTCTAGTCTAGTCTTTAGTGCAGAGTTTTTCTTACTATTATTCATCTTAAGATACAAAAAGGTGATAACAAATTTACGAGGTTTAGGCAAAGAGATGATAATCAAACTTTTTGCGACTTTGGTAATGATGATGAGTGCATATACAATGGCAAAGGTTTGGGAAGGTATTCTCCAAACAGATAAAACTGTTCAATTGATTTTCCTAACTACAACTACAGCATTGACAGCATTTTTAATTTATCTTCTTACCTGTAAACTTCTTCGCATAGAAGAAGTGAATGTATTCATGAGGTTTATGATCAGAACGTTCAAGAAATTAAGTTTTTTCAAGGTATAAAAAATGGTAACTTTGATTCATGGACTAAATCCCTATCAATCCAGAATTGAACTTTCGAAGTTAATCAAAGGTAAGCAAATCTCCAGCACATACGCAGACAAAGCAAATGGAGTTACTGAACTAATTTTTCCATCAGATAATCTTTCTATATTTGGAAATGAACAAAAAATTTCTATAATTCGTGATATTTCCAAAAACAGAAAGAAAACTATCTCAAATGATTTGTCTGAATATATTGAAAAGCAGGTAAATAATATTGATATGATAATCTATGAAAATGGCAAATTGGATGCAAGGACAAAACTTTATAAAACATTAAAAAAAATTGGAAATGTTATAGAGACTAAGAACCTTGAACCCAAAATATTACAAAAATGGATTATACAGGTGTTAAAAAGGGACGGTATTACTTTGAATTCAAGGATTTGTGAAATGATCATCCAAAAGGTGGGTGTTGATCAACAAGTTCTGTCAACTGAATTAGACAAATTAATTCTATTAGCAAAATCAGAGAACAGGGCTGAATTAACTGAAGATGATTTAGATATTCTCACTGAGAACAAAGATGTAATAATTTTTCAATTACTCGATGCTCTTACAAATAGAGACAAGAAAAATGCTTTAAGAATTTTTGAAGATTTGTACAGTAACGACAACGATTTCCCATACATCAGTTCTATGTTGGCTAGACAGTTGAAATTAATATACTGGCTTAAATCAGGTGAGGTATCTGAGGATGATATGAAAGCTGTATTTAAAATACATCCATACACGATAGGAGGTATTAAAAGAAACGTTTACAAATTTGAATTATCCTTTATCAAACTACTTTTTGCTAAAATTACTAACTTGGATTTTAAAGTTAAGCAAGGTAAAATGAATGCTAAGTTAGGTTTAATATTGTTAATTTCAAGTGTCTAGAATTCGATTGCCCAAATTTCTAGTAGTGTTAATCTCCCTGTTTGTTTTTGGGTTGCTATCTATTGAGACATTCGCTCAAATTATTGATCAGACAAAAGATTCCCTGAAATTTCCTAAATCCATCGAGGAGCAAAAAGAAGCATTTTCTCTGCCTGATAGTGTCTATATAGTTCCTTTGAAGCTGGAGTTTGACGAATATGTAACAACAAATGACTGGTACAAAGGTATTTATTACTATCAAACTTTTCGATTGAATCAAGGCGATTTTTTGTTTCACTACTTCGTAACTAAGGATGGAAAAGTTCTAGAGGGCAATAGTAAAGGGGAGGAACAAAGATTTGCATTAAAAGACACGCAGGAAAAACCAGTAATAATTGGATATCTTGCTGAAAATGACTCAGATGATTTCTCCACTGAAGGTAGAGAGGCACTGAATTCATTAATTGTTGAGGTTGCCAATAGAAACCGAATTAAATTAGAAAACATATTTGTAAAAAGTTTTTATTATCAGGCAACTGAACAACAGCAAATAGTCGGAGTTCCCGATATTGTCGCTGGTCGATGGGAGAGGTCTCTGACTGAGATGACTAAAGAGATTGCAGCAATGTATGACCCTGCGAAGTTTAAATTTGAACTATCTATAACTTCGGTTAAAACTCCAACAGAAAAAGTTAAATACGGGGATCAAGTTGTTGCAGAAATCACAATAAAAAATAACAGTTCGATTTCACTCTATGAAAGTTCAGATTTTGAACCAATTATGACTAAGGTTGGGAGTGATGACTTCAGTAAATTCTTTGTAAACGGAGTTTGGTCTGGACCTAAGCAAACCAAAATAATGGCGGAAGGCACTAGTATACGTCCCGGTGAATCAAAGACATTCCAAGTGAGAGTGGGAGTTCCATTACACTTCGACAAACAGACAGAGAAGTTCCAACTAGTAAACGTATTGGGAGAGGCTTATGCTGGCTCGGAGTTTGAAATCACTTTAGATGTCAACAAATCAGATATGGATGTTATTGAAATTGCAAATACACCTGTCGGATATTTAAATGTCAGAGAACAAGCAAATACAAGTAGTAGGGTGGTAACGAAGGTTTCACCAGGTCAGAGATTTATTGTTATGGA
>CALMQQ010000120.1 GCA_937871845.1 uncultured bacterium | reverse complement strand
ATCTCAAGATCCATCATCGGAATTACAAATCGTTCACATGATAATACTTCAAATACTCCAGATATTGAGGGAATAAAATCCGTAACATCTTCAATACTTGCCAAATCCTCATAATCCACCCATTCAACCTTACTCTCCGATACTACACCATGTGCATGATCTTGAAACCATTCCACAGAAACTTTAAATGGGCCATATTTCTCAAAGATTTGATTGTACAGATATTCCATTAACCCGAAACCAGTAACAGGATCAGGTGTAAATCTTTCTCTGTTATGAGTAATAAGGAATGGTAAGTCATAGCGAATCATTCCTGCTGGGTCTACATCAGAATTATTCATTTATTGATTTGCTTGAAGGTGATTATACAAGAGTGCGTAAAGATAGCCAATAGGGTTGTGTGGTAGCGAATTTCTAAATTTTTAAATTTTTCAATTTTTCATAAAATTCCTGTACTGTTCTTACATTCCCATCTAAATACGCCTCATATAAATCAACACTCGAGAATTTCACATGATAGTCAGGGTCTTTGGAAAGTTCTGATTTTATCGAAATCAGAGTTTCTCTATCCACATCTTTAAGCTTTTCTTTTAACTTCTGTGAATTCTGTACCTCTTTTTTAAAGTTTTCAGAATTCATGAGCCAAATATCGATTTTCCAATTCTCAATGTAAACACCGAGCCATACACCTTGGGGTCGGTTAGTTTCGGTCTTGTTGAGATTGTTTAGTATACGGAGTTTATCTGGGTTTAATTTAACTCCAATTTCCTCCACCAATTTGTAAACATTTTCGGTAGTGTAATCATTTAACTCTATAACTAAATCGTAATCCCTCCAAGCCATTAGGTCATAGCTATAACTTCCAGTAACTAGGACTTTCCCATAAGATGCGAGTAACTCTATTAATGAGTATTTGATCAGAATTGCGTCAATTTCTGATTTGAGTTGGTTGTTGAGGTTAATGAATTTCGCCATATGAATTAATAAAATATCATTAACATACAAAAAAAGCACCCCCGAAGAGGTGCTTTGATTTTTTTATGAAATTATAATTCTGGTGCTACTGGTTCTTCTAGACCGGGCATTAACTCTCCAGGTGGAGTTGTACTGAGTTTGGCCGCATCTATTCCATCGTCAACGATAGCTTCAGCTGCTGGAGCTGCGTTTGGTGTTGATGCGTCGACACCAGCCTGTCCAACATCCTCATTTCCTACTGGAGGTAATATATCCTCTACTGGTCCTGTTCCTGTTGCAACACCACCAAATCCTTCGGCAGCATGGAAAAGTCCTGCTTCACTAAATCTCCGGTCATTCATAATAAATTTGTAAAAATTAATATCTATATAATATACAAAGGATTATATATATCAATAATGTAGGATGAAGCTCAAGGTGATTATGCTCTCTGGGGATTACATATTTCTTCAATAACCTTTAGGTATCAAACCATTTTCTTTTAAAAACTCTGTCCACTTACCCCATAGTTGTTTTTTAGTACCCAAATATGTATCAATATGAGCTTTTACTTCCTCAGATTCTTTTATATCATCGCGTATACCTCGAAATGCAGCTCGACCCTTAGCTCGGGATTCGATATCAGTCCAATTTTGATTGGAAATCATCTCCTTAAGTTCACTTAATCTGTCTCGTAATTCCTCTGACATACCAGGAATTGAGAGTTCCCAATCAATTCTAGAAAGTGAACCTTGTCTACTTCTTTCAAAATTAACACCTTCTGTCTCATCTGTTACGCTTGGAAGAAAGTAAAAATTTTCATCATCATCTCTTATAGTTAATAATGCGTGTCCTAACCTCGTTGCCGCTACATCAATATTTGTATCCAAATTACCACCATATTTCATAATCCAATCGCTAAAATATCTTGGCGAATGTATATCCGACAATCTCCCATTAACTAATTCAATTTCCCCTATTGGTGTCTGAGCCTTAGTTATTGTTGGTTCCAGATGTTTATCGTATATAGGATCAGTCATATTGTGAGGATTAGTAAATCTAAAGATATATTATACATAAGAATTTAAACTTATTTATACAAGTCTTGAATAGACTCCTGCTAGAGTTTACACCAGATATAATTTAGTGTAGGAATGACATCGTTGGACTATACTCCAAACCCAGAACTTGACTTTCCCAATTATTAATACTGAATACATAGTTGTGAATTATTTAGTATAATTACCCTATTCAATATATAATTCAGTTATGCGAGTTGGTATAGATATCACATTCCTTTTTGATCAATACTCCCACAGAGGAATTGGGACCTATGCACGTGAAGTCGTCAGAAGGATGTTACAAAACGATGAACACGAGTGGGTTCTGTTTGGATTCAAAGACCAGAAATCAAATCTCAAAGAGTTAGAAATCAAAAGCCCAAAAAATATCTCATTTATTAGTCTTGGAAAACCAAGACAATCTAGTGTCACAAATCCACTTTTCTTTAATACAGTATTTAAAAGAAAAATTATCAAATCAAATTTAGATATTTTCTTTGCTCCTCATTTAGAGAGAGGTTTGCCTATTGGAAAAGTAAAAACTGCAGTAATGGTTCACGATATTATTCCAATGATTACGAATTCATATTCACAGAAAAATGCTTTGGTGAATCTTGTTAAGGGCATTTTTTACAGGAAGAATCTGTGGAAAGCTAGAAAAGCTGATCTAGTTCTCACAAATTCAAATTTCACAAAAAAGGAACTAGTAAAGAAAGCAAAATTTCCAGAAGAGAATATATTTGTCACACCTTTAGCTGTAGACTCTGCTTTTCGTAATGAAAACATACACGCAGATACAAGAGAGTTGAGAAGGGTATTAGTGATGTACAAAATCACTCAACCATATGTTCTCTACTACGGTGGTCTCGAAGAAAACAAAAATATCGATATGTTACTGCAGTCATTTAACAAAGTCACAAGTAAACATCCTGATTTGAAATTAGTTATAGCTGGAAAAGAATTCAAACTAGGCTGGGATGGTAAACCGAAACCAGTCACACCTTCGGCAAATCGATTACTAGAGTCATTATCGGACTATAAGCTTCAGCACAAAGTTATCTTTACCGGAGAAATTAAACAGAATCACTTACCAACCATTTTGAACAATGCGGAGTGTTTTGTGAGCCTATCGAACTACGAAGGATTTGGCTTATCGGTGCTTGAAGCAATCACTGCAGGAGTTCCTGTAGTTGCCTCGGATCGCACCAGTTATCCTGAAGTGCTAGAAAAGGGTGCACTCTTGGTGGATCCAAAAAATCCGGAAGAAGTTGGCGAGAAGATAAAACAAGTTCTCCAAGATGGTAGCTTGAAACAAAAAATTGTAAAAGCAGGTCTTGTTCAAGCCCTAAAATTCAACTGGGACAAATCCGCCAGGCTAACAATAGATGCGCTCAACGATACCGTCACGAAAAATCCAACATTGAAAATTGATTATGTAATCACAAAATTCTATCCAGAACATGGTGGAGCTGAGACGAATTGCTATGAACTTGCCAGAAGAATGGTCCAATTAGGACACAAAGTCACGGTGCATACAG
>CALMQQ010000119.1 GCA_937871845.1 uncultured bacterium | reverse complement strand
CAGGTATTGGAATGGTGTTAGGGAAAACAATCGATGGCAAATTTATTAAGATAGGAAGTGAAGAAGGAATCTTCTTTATGTCTCCAATGGCTCATGTAATCGTAGCTCGAGAAGTTTAAATTCAACCATATTATAAATACATAGTTCAAGTGAAATAGGACTACGAGAGAAATTCCAAGAACTGGTTTCTAATTCTACTGATTAATCTCCCTTCTATCCGTATTCATTTTTTCTTTATCTATTCTCTCAAATCCATCTTCATTATTGTAATTACTAACGAATCTTTACGTTAACGGTGTGTTATCACGTATTTCTAATTTTTATTTTCCCATTATGCTACCAGATACTTTACCTGTAGAGCCCGAAACAAAAGTGGCTTGTTCTGGGTACGCTGTTGTGAATGCACTGGGAGGATTTATATCATCCATGCTAGGTGCTCCAAAGCCTGGTGAACACACTGTGCATGTAATTAAAGCAGGAGGAAACGTTGTGGATTCCGTTAGCACTGCTGAGAAAGATGAATATGGAGTCGTACATCACGTAATTCCAGGAGTTCGTCCAAGTTAAGAAGGTTTTTATATAAATTATAATAATTCTAAATCTGGAAGTATTGAGGTATGGATTGATAAGGATTTATGCATAAAATTTTGCCGAAATTAGTCAAATAAATGTATAATCTGCGTTGACTAATTTAGATTATGGATGAAACCGAACTTGTAGAGATATCCCAATTGTTCCCTTCACTTCCTGAAGATTCTTCACTTCTGCAAGAGGGTGTTACTTATGTAGTCACCACAAAAACATTACCAATTGAAGTAAGTCATTGCACCACTGTAAATTGCATCTCAAATGGTCCTTTCGGAACACTTGGTAAACCTTCTCATAATGGGACTGTTTCGCCAGATAATTACTCCTCTAAGACTTTTTCTCCCAGCCCGGGATCTACATTAAGAATAGTTGGTCCCTTAGATTTGAGTGAAAGATGTGAGGAATGTGTTGCCAGTGGTGGGGTATGTGCGACGATGGGGCCACATGACTCTAATGAAATATATAATCTAACTTATAAAAGTATAATTCCTGAATCAAATCCTCAATATAAAACTCAGATGCAGTGGGTCCCTGTAGGAAGTGTCGTGAGACTTTTTGGGGAAAGATTTAGCCAATTATTTAGGGGTGAAGATTCAAACGAAGTAGTACATGCACTACAGAAGTCTGATAAGGATTACTTAGTTGGTATGTCCAATAGAGGTCATACTCTAACGACCATGAGAGCGGGTACTAATAATATTGAAATAACTTATATACTCCCAGACGATTTGATAGTGGGAATAGTAACAATCCCCGAAGAGGCAAATTTATGGGCTAGTTGTTGGGAGTTGAATAGTCCGGATAGAGGAGATTCTAAAATCCGTGCTGCGTTGAATTCGATTGTGGGTAGATTTATACAAGGGAGATGAGATTGTAGCCAAATTGTTAGAATCTTTTATTTAACTTAATAAAAAATATTAATCTAATTAATATGTTTTCTATGATGCTTGATGTTGAAAAAAAACTCACTCCGATTT
>CALMQQ010000118.1 GCA_937871845.1 uncultured bacterium | reverse complement strand
TGGTAGCGGAAGGAATCCCCGAAAATCAGACCAGAGAACTTATTAGACTAGCCAAGGAAAACAAGAAATGGATAATAGGACCTTCAACAGTTGGAGCAATCAAAGCGGGTGCGATTCGAGTAGGATATAGTGGTGGAAGTAGTGAAAACATCATCGAAAGCAAACTTTACCAACCTGGAAGTGTAGGAGTGGTGACAGTTTCAGGAGGAATGTCGAATGAGGTTTATAGCATAGTGAATAACAATACTGACGGTGTGAACGAAGGTGTGGCGATAGGAGGTGACACTTATCCTGGATCAACACTTTTAGAGAATGTCATGAGATTACACGACAATCCTGAGATTAAAATGTTGGTAGTTTTAGGAGAGATCGGAGGCACTGACGAATACGAAATTGCAGATGCAATTAAATCAGGAAAAATCAATAAGCCAGTTGTGGCATGGGTGAGTGGGACTGTTGCAGAATTATTCCCAACTGAAGTTCAATTTGGCCACGCAGGTGCGAGATCAGGTAGTCGTAAAGTATCAGCAGTAGCGAAGAACAAGGCACTTAAAGAAGCCGGGGCAAATGTTCCCAAATCATTCAATCAATTTGGTTATTTAATTAAAAAAGTTTTTGATGATGAAGTCCGAAAGAAAAAAGACTATATACTTCCTACTCAAGTAACTCCTCAAATCCCCGCGCTTGACTTTGATAGTGCAATTAGAGACGGATTAGTTAGGAGAAGTACTTCAATAATATCTGGAATCAGTGACGATAGAGGAGAGAAACTCTCTTACAATGGCGTTGATATTGATAAAATCGTTGATAAACCATTATCTTTCACGATAAATGCACTTTGGTTTGAAAACCGACTGGATAAAACCGGGATGGATTTCCTAGAATTGTGCTTGAAACTAACTGCAGATCACGGACCAGCAGTTGTAACAGCACATAACGCAATTACTACAGCTAGAGCTGGTAAGGACTTGGTTTCTTCTGTAGTTTCTGGACTCTTAACAATTGGACCGAGACATGGTGGAGCAATTAATGATGCAGCAAAATGGCAGTTCGAATGTATCACCAATCAAATTGATTCAGCAGATTTTGTAAAGGAGATGAATTCTAAAGGGGAATTAATTATGGGAATAGGGCATAGAATCAAATCTATTCAAAATCCAGATGAGAGAGTTCAACTAATTAAGAAATTTGCTAAAAAAAATCTAAAACAGACAGAACATTTGGAATTTGCTTTAGAAGTGGAGAACGAAACTACGAAGAAAAAGAACAACTTGATCCTGAATGTCGATGGAGCAATCGGAGCAGTTTTCTTGGACATTTTAAAGTCCAATAAATATGAGGATGAAGAAATTTTGGAACTGATTGAAATGGAATTGTTTAATGCGATATTTTTACTAGGTAGAACAATAGGAATCATAGGACATGTATTAGACCAGAAAAGAATGAAGGAGCCGCTTTACAGGCACCCTTGGGACGATATTTTGTATAAGTAATGGGTGTTGAGTATAATTATTTCAATTAATCATTAACCTTACAGGATGAACATACTATTAACAGGCGGAGCAGGGTATATCGGATCACATTGCACTTTAGAGTTGATAAAAAGAGGCCATAAAGTAACCGTACTGGACAATCTCGAGCGAGGTCACCAAGAAACACTAGATTCAATCAAGCAACAAGCAGGGGAGTTTGAATTTTTAAAACTCGACCTACGAAACCTTACTGATCTTCGAAACGGATTGAGAGACAAGCAATTTGATGCAGTGATACACT
>CALMQQ010000117.1 GCA_937871845.1 uncultured bacterium | reverse complement strand
TGTAACTGAATAAACTACTTTGACTAATCGACCTCATTAGTGTGATTAACTAAGATCCTTAGCTAAGACTTATATCAAATGTGTAGCATTGAACCTATACTCCACCTACCTAGGACCAAGAGGAATCAAACTAAACCATCTAGCTCTGATCACAATAATCAGGATAAGGTTAATCCAAGTGTTTTTAAAAGTGATAACTTGGTTAATCCTTACGGCTTAAAAGGATTAACTAAGCATCCACAACACCCCAGTTTAATTGGTGGACAATCCGTTGATTTTGATGCTTATACAGATAAATCGACACAAACTAAACTTACTGGTGACCGGATAACTTCTGCAGAAGAGGAGGAAATGCGATTGGCGCATTCAACTCAGCTAGTGACGTTAAAGATAGAAAAAGTCAGAATAAGGATGTTAGTTAACAAAGCGGATGTTATTAGGAAATCGGAAGAAATTATATGGAAGAAACTAGGATTATTAGCTGAGGAATACTTCTTAGCTTATGGAGCTAAACCACTTAATAAGGATCGAAAGTGGGAGGATTATGGAATAGAAGAATCAAGAGATATCTCGATAATGATCAAAGCTAGAGGAGGCAGTTTTGTAGGACCAAATCATACCAACATGACATTGAGGTCTAGATCAGACAAAGAGCTTAGCACAGGCATTCCTAGTTCAAGTAACAAAACTAAAGAGAAAGAAAAGAACAAAGAACCTCAAATTAATATTCTTGAAGAGCAACTAGAAGAAGTCACAAATGAAAGACATGTTCCAGAAAATATCCTATTAAATCAAAATAATGTTAATAATCGACCAGAACAAGTAATGGATCCACAGCTACAAGTGTTAGAGATGTTGAGACAATTAACACAAAAATTAGAAGAGATGGATAGAGAATTACAAAGAACAAGAGAAATTATAAATGAAAGAGAAAATATGAATCATAGAGAAGAAGCTCAACTAGAAGAGTCCTCTGAGCAGGAAGAAGAGCAAAGAGAAGAACTTGGAGCTTACGAAGATAATATGAGATTTGCTAGAGAAAGTAGTCAAGTGAGAAGAAGATCAAGCTCAGCTGAAGCTAATAACATGGAAGATAGAATACTTACATTAGAAAGAGAAAATGATTTTGATATAACTAAAGAAGTAACAAGATTAATTGGAAGAGCTGAAAATGAAGAAGATCAAATAATAGATAAACCTGCTAAAGATATTATTCTTAAAGGGATAGTTACATATAATAAATTAATGGACTTCCGAGAATGGTGGGCAAAGTTTAGGTCAGCTATAGAATTGATTGGATACACAAGAAGATATAATCAAATTAGATATTCATTTATGTGTTACATGGAACCAGCTATACAAGAAGCCATAAGGGAACTATCAGCTGAAAGAGAACTAACTTTTGAAGAGATAGTTAGAGCAGTTAGAGGATTCTATGTAGTTAATTCGAAATCAGATATCGACTATAAAAGGGAATTTTATAATATTAGGAAACATACCTCAGAGTCAGTTGTAACATATTACTTAAGATTTAATGAAGTAGCTTCAAAAGCTAAGATCAATAGCAAGGCTATATTGGCGAAATCCTATATTGAAGGATACAGAGATACAGCATTATATTTGCCAATAAGAAGAGCAGTGGATGAAGATTGTACGATTAGTCAAGTTCATGCAGCAGCACTAAAAGAAGAAGCTATTCAGCTTAGCATAAGGAAAACTGATCATTCTAATGAAAACAGCTTAAATAGCAATCAAAACTACAAAAATAAGAATAAAAATAAGAGATTTAAGACTAATACTAATAATAATTATCCTAGCTATTCAGATAATAGAGAAAATAAGAATAAAACTAATTGGAATAGCTATAGGAGCAATAATAATAACAATAGCTACGATAGGACAATAAGATCTAGTGATCAGTATAATAAGAAATGCGAAATATGTAAAAGGGTTCATGACTATAGAGAATGTAAGAAGAAATGGAAATATTACAAAAGAGAAGAAATAAGAATATTAAGGAAAATTAACAAGGAACCTTTACCTAGGAATAAATGGCCTAAACAAGGAGAAGAAATTAGTGAACAGACATCATGGGTAGCTACCTTACTGAACAGAGTAGATTCAAATAAGGAACCTGAAATTAAACAAGAAGCTACTAATAATAATAAACCACCTATGAGAAGCAATGTTTCTAATCAAATAAGTAACCAGAAAAAATAAAGAGTGGTGTTGCTGAGAGCAATCAACACCACGTAATTAAATTGCTCAAGAGAAGTGATACAGCTTCCCTTGAAAACAAACAAAATAGTAAGAGTAATTTGGGAGTTAAACTAAACAAAGAAATACCAAAAGAAAGTAGAACGGATAATAATAAGAATCTTGAAAAGCTAAAGAAAGGATACTTAGCTAATAGTTTAGCAACTAACAAGCATATCTATGCGGTTAATTCTAAAGAAGATTCTGAAAGAATAATACTTAGATCAAATTTTTTAAGTGCCATTAAAC
>CALMQQ010000116.1 GCA_937871845.1 uncultured bacterium | reverse complement strand
CCGAAGCCCATACACGGACTGCAAGATATGTAGATGGAGCTGCATCAAAAGACTTGAACTATATAATGACATTTCACCATACTGGCACACAAGAGACAATCAACCACGAGGTTCAGCATAAACAAAAAGAAGAATACAACAAAATTAGAATTCAACAAAACAACCAGTTTACTGCATATAAAATTGCTGACGCTTTCTATAGGCATATCCAACCTTTAAGGGAAGATTCTAAGCATGATGCCGAAAGACAAGCTGAAATTGATAAGCGTTTTGAATCTATCAAATCTCTCGCACATGCTTTATCAGCAGAGTTTAGAAAAATTGAGGAAGCGAAAACCGAAGAAGATAAGAATCAGGCTAGAATTACTGACAAAAGGTTAGATGAGATAATTACTGAACATACTGGAATTAGTAAAGAAGAGTGGGAAAAAAGTAGTGAAAAAAGTGTTTTTAATATTAAGAAAAATGCCTTACTTGAATATAGGGTTAAAAATGAACAAAAATTATTGTCTGAAAATGAATTTAAGAGGTCAGAGAAAGTTGAGGAATTAATAACCCAAATGCAAAACCACTTCTCTGGAATAGAAGGAGAGGAAGGTCAAGCGGAAAAATTAACACTAGCAAGTTTAGGATATAAACAAAATGAATTTACTATAGAGAACAAATCTCAAGAAGGAGGTAACAAGAAAAATAATAGGGGAGACTTAGATGAAAATGCTATCGAATCCCTCGCTACCATTCGACTTTTAAATAATTTAGTAGAAAATCCAGCTAATAAAGACAAAATTACAAAGAGCACTATAGTTCAATGGAGCAACAGGTTAACTAGATATGATCAACTAAGTTCTCAATCCACGCTTGAATTTATCTATGACCTAATCTATCAGGACGGACATCTTGGTCTCAAATTACCAGAGTATACACCGAAAGTAGATAAAGAGGAGGTTAAAGAGGAGGTTAAAGAGGAAGATAAAGAAGAAGATAAAAAGGAAGACAAGGAGCATACAGCACGTGAGTATTGTGATACGACGGAAAAAATTTACACTAATAAAATCAGAAGCTATGCTGTAAGAAGATTAAGAGTTCAAGCCGAAAGGGAAGGATGGACTGATGAACAATATCAAGACAGACTTAAAGAAATTGATGACAAAATCAACAGGGTTTATACCGTTTATCGTTCACTTCTTCAAAACGAGGGCGGACTGGAAGCTACAACCGAAGAAATGGGTACTGAAAGACAAGTTTCAACTGATAAATATGACCTATCCGAAGCAGTAGATTTGAGAACACA
>CALMQQ010000115.1 GCA_937871845.1 uncultured bacterium | reverse complement strand
AGTATTCGGAAGAAGCAGTGAAAGAAATTGCAAAGATTGGTTATGATCCTCAGTATGGTGCAAGGCCTCTCCAGAGAATTATTCGCAGATATATTGAGAATCCTCTTTCCGAAAAAATTCTTTCGGAAGAAGTTAGTGAAAACGATAAAGTAGAAGTAGAATTTAAGAATGGAGAATTTACATTTAATAAAAAATAATTATTTCTATGAAAATTATCCAAATCACTACTTTCTTTCATCCAGTGACGGGAGGAGTTGAGTCACATGTATTAAATTTATCCAGAGAATTAGAAAAAAATGGCCATGAGGTAGAAGTTCTTTGCTCTGACTCAACTAAAGTTGGTAAGCGTATCACAAAGTCAGACACGAACTATTTCGGAGTTGAGATTCATAGGTTTCGAAGTTGGTTCAGTTTGAGTTATTACCATAAATTCTTCCCTGGCATTATGGGATATCTCTGGAGAGAGGATTACGATTTAATTCATGTGCACGGGTTACGAAAGTCAGAGTCATATCTTGCTTGGTTTATCTCAAAAATAAAGAAAAAACCTTTGGTTTTGACCACACACAATCCATTCCCGACTTCAACAAGATCACCAATTGCAGAAAGAATGATTAAAATTCACGACAATGTAATTGGAAAATTATTAATAAAAAACTTCTCAAAAATAATCTCAATAGTACCTTCCGAGAAATCAAAATTAATAAACGAATTCAAAATTCCAGAGCAAAAAATAATAGAAATACCAAATGGTGTTGAAGACGTTTTTTTTACTCAGGGTTTTGCTCCGAATTTCTACAGAGAGTGGAATATTAACCCGGATAAATGGCAGGGTATTGCAGTCGTTGTTGGTAGGGTGAGTTATGCAAAGGGAATCCAAAATCTAAAAACTGCAGTTAAAAAGCTAAAAAACGTTTTGTTTTTTGTTGCTGGTGGGGATGATGGATACTTGAATACTTTGAAAAACTCCTTCTCAGGAATGGATAATATAATTTTTAGTGAGAAATTTATAACTCCAGAAAAACAAGTAGATATGTATAGCGCAGCAGATGTTCTATTATTGCCGAGCCTTCACGAAGCATTCGGTATCGTTGTTTTGGAAGCATTAGCCCAAGGTGTTCCAGTGATTTCGACAAATAGAGGTGGTCCATATGAGATATTTACTACTCGTGCTGTAAAGTTAATTAATCCCGAAGATCAAGAAGAATGGAAGGTTAGTATAGAGGCAATCGTAAAAAACAAGTCCAGAGCCGAAGAATTAGGGCATATTGGACAAGAATTTGCTCAAAAGTACAAGTGGGATAAGGTCACTAGTAGAATAATAGATGTCTATGAAGAGGTATTGCCTAAAGATTTAGTTGCTGAATAATTTCTCGGGTTTCTAATTCTCTAAATCCCTTAATTCCTATATTTTTATTTAAACCACTTTTTCGCACTTTCCCTTCTATGAGGGCATCCTGGCCAGCAACATGGTCGCTTTGTCCCTTCTAGAATTTCTTCTTCCAGTCTTCTTAAGTGGTCATCTCGAGTCTCTTGTTTCTTAACGATTGTTACCCAACAAATCCATTCGTTACGAGCTAGTGGTGTAAGGGCATTCCATTTTAAGATTAATTGGGGGTTATTCTCAATGATAGATAATAAATCCTCAGGTATTTCATGTAAAATACCTGGCAAGACTTGTGGGTCAGACATAATTACTGTGTAAAAGTAAATTAAATTATAATCAATTATGATTATGTACTCAATCAATTTTGTGACTTATAAATTATATCCTAATTCTAATCATCAAAAATTTTTCATTTATTCTATATGGTTCAAAACTTTTCTATATTGCTTATAATTGTATGAATGATAAAATTAAAAATTAGATGTAAGTAATAATCTAAGTACTTAATAACTATGAGTGTTGATAGAAACCCTGAAAGTCCTGAAATGAATATCCGCACAAACTCAATATTTGAGGATGTAATTGACCAAATTGATCAATACGAAAGTAGGAATGGAAAGTCTGCGATTTTTGCTAAACAAGGAGCGACTAATTTGGAAGGAGTATCTACTTACCCTGGAAATATTTCAACCATATTAGATGCGTTTACAGGAGGATATAACAGAGAGAGGTCTAATACGGTGCTTGAAGAAGGATTACAAACTGGAATTGATAGGGGGAGTGATGTATACAATGTTATCCGGCACGATAATAGTGCAAACCCTATCGCATTAATTCATAATTGGCTGGAGGATACACAGCGCATTAAGGGTTCCAAATTAAATCATTCGGACCTTTTTGGATTTATGTTGGAAGTACATGATGGAAATATAACTTCAGCATTAAGGGACACAATGCTATTTTTTCATTCTGAATTAAGAGAAAAGCAAAGGAGGAGGAGTTTGGTCAAAATAGGTGATAAATTACTTGAGGCTAGATATTTCTCGGATGTGTTTGAACCTATTAGTCCTAGTCTTCCCTTTCCAGATGGTTCATCGCAGGATCCAGACAAAGACATAAATAATAGGATGGGAGAATTCTATCATCAATACTGGATTCTGTTTTTGTTGAATAAGTATCCTCCACAGATGGTAAAACTAATGTTGAGTACCGAATATGCAATTTTTGGTAAGTTACATGGGAAAATCAAGAAAAGTCAGGACGAAGCATTGATTGATGACTTTGCACACAATATGGATAGATGGAATAAACAAAGACCTAAATCTGCATTGACTACAAGTGAAACTAGACCCTTGGTTGAAGTTATATTAGCTGATACGGGGAGATGTAAAATCTATGATGATAATATTTTAATTGATGATACTCCTCAAGATCTTTCAAGGGAAATCGTTGTATTGGAAGATGGTGTTTACTACATAGATTCAACTTATAATACAGAAAAGCACGAGCTGACCGTAAACAAATTGCAAAAGTTTATAGCTAAGCTTCCCGAAGCAAGTATCCCCGAAAATCTTGATCCCGAGATTCAACTTGACTTAATTGCTAGAGGGAATCTTTCTCAAATTGATGGAAAGCAACCGGAGGGGGATGCGGATGAAAGAAATGATCTGTTACAAATTCAAGAGGATATTCGTGCAACAACACTTGAAGGTGGAGATGAAGAAAACGAGAGATTTAGTGAAATTATAAAAAGATATATTGAAACTTATAGAAGGAATATGGTCGGTGCAAACATCCACATACTTCCCTCATTTCCCTCATTTCCCTCATTTCCCTCATTAAGATAATTATAATAACTTCTAAAGGTAAGAGTATAGATATAGATTGGTATCAGAACAAAAAGTTGATTTGAAAAAATATCTATTTAAGTAATCACCAGAAATTCAGCTTTATTAATAAATTATCGAAACAGTGAAACCATCAGAACACTTTTGTGAAGTTCCAGTAGAGGAGATAATCAGGAAATACGATGTATTTGTTGTGTATTCCACTTAACGAAGTATTTTTGCTCTGCAATAATTGTCTTCCTTAAAATATCTAATTTTACCTTAGCATAGAAGTTGACTCAAGGTTATAACTTATATAACCAGACCTGCTTAATGTAAATTCGTCTTTAAGTTGAAAACTCTTAACTTTACACGAATTTTTCCGTCCAATATACTAGATATAATAATGTCAAAACACGTAATAATAACAAATAAGAAGAGATTCCCAATCCTAGATAAAGTAAGAGGCTTGGCAGTTCTATTGATGTTCATTTCCCATAGCATCGATTTCTTTTATAACGGGAATTCACTTAGCGTCGATTTAGCACGCTGGTTTACCGCAACTGTTGCTTTCACAACTTTCATCTATGTCTCTGGCGCTTCTAATTACATTGCTAATGTTGACCTTGCTGGTGAATCTGACCTCTGGCAGAGAAAAAAATTACACATACTAATAAAAACTTTTCAATTTTTACTGATTTATTATTCTGTAGCGATATTACTCAGTTTACTAGACCAAAAAGCACTAAATTTAGATATTTTAAAAGAAATATTACCAAATATTTTAATTTTTAAACTAATTCCAACATACACAGAATTTTTAATAGCATTTTTAATATTGAGCTTGTCACTAGTTTTCTTCGGTAGAGTCTATAAGCTAATCATAAAGAATTCATTCGTAGTTGTTTTAATTGGAATAAATGCATATATCCTCGGAATGTTGCTATATCAAATAGATCTTGGTGTTGATCTCAATCATTACAAATCTTTATTTGTTGGGCACGAGCAGGGTTATCAATTCCCAGTTTTTCAATATTTCCCCATATATTTATTTGGCATGAAGTTTGGATCTGAATTATTAGGAAAAAAATCTAAGTTCAAAATCAGTTGGATTATCCAACTTCTTTTTATCAGTTTATTAACACTATTTTTTGCAGTAACAAAAACTTGGCAACCAGTTGTTGGAGAAGGTTACATTTTCCTACAAAGATGGCCTCCTTCTGTTAGCTTCCTGATAATAGGCTTAGTTTTTGTTCAGCTTGTCATTATTATTTATAAATTCTTCAATCTATTTATAAATAATAAACAACATAAAACCTCTGTGATCGAGTTTATCGGGAAAAATCCATTGGATTTTTATGTTCTACACATACTTCTTTTGGAGTCGTATAAAACTTTCATTGGTACTAAAACAGGAAATGTGATTCTGGTTTTTCTTGGATTTTGTACTTTGACTTTAGTAG
>CALMQQ010000114.1 GCA_937871845.1 uncultured bacterium | reverse complement strand
TGGAAATATGCCCAATTCTTCAAGTCCTGGTTTCTTCCCTCTTTCATTAGAATATGAAATGTTAGCGTTTGGGAACATCAGTCTAGAATTTCTAGCGAACCTACCGCCTATGCTACCGGTCCCAATCACACCGATTTTCAAATCGGAATTATTCTCTCTTAATTTTATATCCTTCCTTGTCTTAAAATTAGCAAAAGTTTGAAGGTCTCCAGCAAGAAAACTACCAACAGCTTTTAATAAATAGTTTACTACTGCTCGATTCCAGGGTGTATCATCTTCAAAATAAGCAGTACGAATTCCCTCGTTTGATAGTACATCCAAATCATGATGATTTTGAGGATGTCTACCGGGATATAACAACAAACCCGCAATTCTAAGTAATAATGCATCAGGTAGAGCAAAAGATGGAGTTTCTAAAACGTTCACTCTTCTACCTTCAAATTCCTCCAGAGAGTATGTATCTCCCGGTTGTAAATAGGCAACATTGTAACTATCTTTAACAACTTCGGGCATATGCTTGGGACCGAAATAACTTATAAGTTCATTCATGGTAGTAGCCCAAATCGGTTAAGTGTTTCAATATATTTCTGGGCTGGTGGAATTTCCTGAACTCGCCATTTAGTAAAACGTCGTCCATATCCATGATAACTAGATCTCCAGGTACCAAATTTGTGATTCTATCAGAATATCCATCTAAAGGACCATCAATGTGTATTATCTGTACATTCGTTACGCCATGTTTGTTACAAATTTCATTAAACCTTCTGAGATTCTCCAAGTCGTTATCCATTACATATATCGTTCCGTGTTGGCTCCACTCCTCGATTCTTTTTCCGACAACGCCCAGCTTGTCAGGATGTGCTATAAATTCTATGCCTGTATGTTCGGCAAATATTTGATTCGAAAGTCTCTCCAAACCAGATAATTCGTAACGAAGTCGTTGTTCTTCGGTCATTGCGTAATTACCTATCCTTGGGTAGTCCTCAACTACAGAATCACCAGCAGTCCAAATTATTGATGAAACATCACCAGCATTAGCGATTTGACTAAGAAAGTTTCCAACACCAGCATTCAGCCATGCTTGAGGCTTTTTCTCCTGAAAAGCATCACTTTCTTCATCTCTGCTTAACTTCTCGCGCACGATTCCTGGTATAGCAGGGTATGTAGAAGCGGCGATTCTAAATTGATTGATGAATGCAGTCTTATTCGATAATGCAATGTCGGTTAGTAAACCCTCCTGGGAAGCATAGATCCAAAATCCTTCTGCTGCTGCATCAAGATTGAAATAACCAGTTTCGTTTTTAGCAAATTCCCAAGCTTGATTTAAAACCGTTTTGAATTGGGTGTCTTGAATTGTGATTTCCATATATTCAATTAATTCAACTTCATCAACAAATCGTGATATTTTCTCAGGATCTTTACGTCTTTTTACTATACTTCCATCCGATTTAACTTTTATCATGGTTTCGTCAAATTCAACAGACGACTCTAAGTCCAATCCCTCAACTTGGATTCCGTTATTCCTCAGTATTTCTAACGTTTGATTTATATTTGAACTAGAAAGCCCTCCAGCCAAATATTTTCTCTTTGAGATTCCTCCTAGAACTCTTACTAGTTGTTCGATATCCCCTTGCTCCCCAGTTCCACCTTTTTTCTTTGAATCAACTAGAACCGCATCCACATTTGTATCAGAATTCAATTCAAAAATTTTTCGATCTAAATCATCTTCATCCAGGGCAACCATCTGTACGATTGAAATTTCATTTTCAAATCCAGCTTTTAATTCTTCCCTGATGGAATTGACCAATTCGGCATCATAATCACCTTGTAACTGGAGGGTTACTTTTTGCTGACTTCCACTTGGAATAACTCTTCTTAATATTCTTATAGCTTCGTCTGAACTTTTAGGTCTCATCAGTAGGAATAGGTTAGTTTCTATTTCACTTTCGTCAAGATAATCTATCATGTCTCTTATAGGATTTAATTCGAGCCATGGTAAGGGTAAATCCCGGTCACTGTAAAAATCGTGTACTTTATTCATCTTTATAGCTACTCTCGGATCATCGATTCCTAGTGCTTTTCTCTTGTACTCTTCTGGGGTGTAAGTTAAATGTATTCCGAAATTTCTAACCCCAGAGAGCAAACATGCTTGGGCATCATAGATGTTGTGAACTCCACATACTTTTATTTCTGCTTCCGTTCTACTTTCCTGAGTTTTCGAATCCACCTCATCTCGCTCCATTGGAGAATCTTCCGCATTTGTAGTTCTATTATAATTTCTGCGTAGGACACCCTGTCTTTCTATTTTAAGCATTTGACGATCTGGAGATAGTAGACCCGCACCTCTCGTTATAGGTACAAACCCAACTGAACATTCGTTCACCATCGGATTAGGCACAAGTTGAACGTTGTCTGGACTTGACTTTAATTGAATTCTTATCGGATCTGCCTCTACTACTCTACAAATAACATTTTCTGCACCTGAATTAATAATTATATTTTCTGCAAGTGCCAAAGTACGTCCAGTATTGCTGTTGTCGTCGACAAATAATACTTTCTTTCCTTGGAATTCAATCCCATTTGATTTT
>CALMQQ010000113.1 GCA_937871845.1 uncultured bacterium | reverse complement strand
CACGTTTCTTCCGGATTCTTTAACCTTATTTCCGTTGAAAAGATTTCCCCTAAACAAAACTAACAAGCCTGCTCCGATGATAAATAATGGCCAAATCATTGCCCACACATTCCAACTTAATAGAGTAGAAAGTAAGAAAATTGCACCTAGAACAGTAAAAATCATCCCACCAGTTCGATTTCCTTGTGTGTAGAAAGAAACTCCTAATACGATTAGGAACAATGGCCACAAATTACTAAAAAACCAGCCAACATTTAAATATCCACCAAGTCCAGTTTGGTCGAAGAGCAATCCCACTCCCAGCAATACAATGAACGTACCAATTATTAGTCTTGTTTGATCTTTCATTTGAGTAATTTAAAAATAAAATAATTAATAATATTTAATCTCGAATTTACCAACACCGACATTTACATCGAGTTCGAGTCGCACTTCTGTATCCTCATAATCATCAGAAACAACTTCACCCTCTTTTCCCAAACCAGAAAATTCCTCTCCAAAAATTCTTGCCTCACCTACCCCGACATCATACTTAACTTTGTATTCGGTACCTCTTGGAACATAAATTGTTAAATCTCCTGTTCCTACTTCAACTTTTACAGGATTTTTTGGTATGGAATCCTCGCCAAGTTCTACTTCTAGTTTACCCGCACCAACTTCTAGGTTTAATTCTTCAAGTATTAATTTTGTAAAACTTACTTCTCCCTCACCTGCACCCAAATTCAAATCCAGCTTCCTAACCGGTTTTACATCGGGTAATTGTAATGTGTACTCTGGTCCTCTACTTTTGAAACCCCAAATTTCGAAATTATCCTTTTGTGAGAAATCTAACTCCAAAGTACGATCATCAATTTCCGAAGAGTAGTCAGGTTCACCCATATTTTCAAAATATTTTGAGTTGAAAACAACTTCAGATGAGTCAGAATTATCACTTAAGGAAAATTTTCCTAAACCTACATTCAAATCCAAGTCGATCTCGTCAACTTCTTCCTCTACTAACTCAAAAGAATCTTCTGATGATTTCAAGTCTCCTGGATCTTTTAACAATACATTGTTCACCCTTTCTCTCCATGCAGGTCTGATAACATTATTCCCTCTTATGGTTAATCCAGTGGAAATAATTGCAAATATTGCTATGACTGTATAAATAACTAAAGCGATTACTCCAATAGAAATTGCACCAAATCTCGTTTTCCCTAAGATTATCTGAATCCCTGCAATAATTATGAAAACAGGCCAAAACCTAAGTAACAATAACCAGACAGACCACGAAAGTGCTCCTGTAGTATTTAATAAGAAAATTGTTCCAATGATGATTAAGAAAACTGCACCAGAGTATTTATCTGCATCGCCTTTGAACTTAACCTCTTTTTCTTTGTGGGATTTCACTTTGACTTCGTTCACTTCGGTTGTCATTATTTAAAAATAATAAATAATATACGTCGATTTAACCTCTATCATAGGAATATGGGGTTATTTGGATATTAACACCTTGAGATTTTTGCGTCAATATTTCGTGATAGCTGGAAATATACTTATAGAGTATCGTTCGAATCTGGGCTAATATTATAAAGCATAATTTGAATCCAAATTTAATTTTCTTTTTTCCTTTTGTTTTTCATATCAAGTTCCCATAATAATTTATGAGAGTCAAAGATATATGCAAAAATTCCGACAGCACATGTAGCCACCGCAATCATAAGTAAAAATTGTGCGAAATACATACCTGTAGTAAAAAATACAATATTAATTATCACTAAAAGTAATCTAATCTCTGTAGCAGGGATGCCTTGGGTACTTATATTAAATTGCTTCATTGTGATAGCCCTCATCATTACTGCTTGAAACATGAAAGATATCAGAATGACAATCACAGCGACATATAAATCAAGCGACTTGGGGAAGATAATAAAATAGCCGATTCCT
>CALMQQ010000112.1 GCA_937871845.1 uncultured bacterium | reverse complement strand
AGAAGTTTTGGATATGAGTGTAGAAGAAGCTTCTGAATTTTTCACTAATATTCCCGCAATTAAGAACAAATTGATTACCTTGCAAAAAGTTGGACTGGATTATATACGACTTGGTCAAAGTGCAACTACATTATCTGGAGGTGAAGCACAAAGAATCAAACTAGCAACGGAGCTAAGCAAACGTAGCACAGGAAAAACTTTCTACACATTGGATGAACCTACAACAGGATTACATTTTGAGGATTTAAAAAAATTATTAATTGTTCTACATTCACTAGTATTGAAAGGAAATACTGTTTTGGTAGTAGAACATAATTTAGATCTGATTAAAACCGCTGACTGGATAATCGATCTGGGTCCAGAAGGTGGAAATGGAGGAGGGGAGATTATCGCTGAAGGCACTCCTATAGAAGTCAGTAAATTTGATAAAAGTTACACAGGACATTGGCTGGCTAAAATCCTATAGAGCACAACTCGTTTTTGGATAGTATCTCTGTGCAAATCCAATACCTAGACCTCCCCAGTCTACAATACCTAGTTTTCCATCTCTATTAATATCTCTACCACCACAAGGTCCATAATCCACATCTTTGTCTGCACAAGTATTTTTGCCTCTACCATATGCTTTAGCGAATTCAGCTAAATCAGTACTCGTGAAAACACCATCATCATTAATATCTGATTTACCACAAATATTCCCTTCAACAGGAGGTGTAGGCGTTTCCGATGGTGTCGGAGTAAATGAAACACCTGGCGGTGGTGTGGGTATTCTAGTAGGGGTTGGAGTTATAGACGTACCAATTGTTGGTGTTGTACTCGGAGTTGGTGTAACAACTTCTGTTGGTGTTCTATCGTCATTCTGGGTTCCTTTTATTAAAATTGCGTACAAGTCAGGGAAATTCTTACCTTGATTAAAGTTGTAAGCACCTAAGTCAATAGTGTTAGTACTTCTATTATTGTTATAAAAATCCGAATCTTGGAATCCTCTTGTGGAATCTATCTTTCTTCCCGAACCAACCGCAGAGGCAAAAGAGTTTATATAAAAATCATTCGGTAGAATTATTGATGGATCTATGATTTGATTAGTTCCTAGAATTGTCTTCGGTGCAAAATTCACAACACTTATACCTTTTGAACCAGAATTATTATTTGTAGTGGTTAGATTATTTTCTAGTAAGACACCAGAGGATGATACAGCTGATCCAGCGAAACCTTGTCCATCTACGACATGAATGAGGTTATTAGCAATTATTATATTTTGTAGATTTCCCGTTCCCTTTGTAACTGAGATACCAAGTGCGCCTGTACCTCTTACATTCACAATAGTATTATTAACTACACGCACATCAATCAGATTGGCTGAAAGTTGAGCAGATACAGTTATCCCTTTGGAACATCCCACAACTACATTATTAG
>CALMQQ010000111.1 GCA_937871845.1 uncultured bacterium | reverse complement strand
TAGCGTAAAACTCAATCCATTTTGTTAAGTCTTGGCTATTTATTGTTTGTTCAATGATATCGAAGTAATAATGTTGGTTAGTTAATAGATAATCATCAATAGTTAGTAATAAGTGTGTGTCAATTCCATGTTTGTATAATTTAGCACGAGATAATATTTTTGAGGATCTTCCATTTGCTTCATGGAACGGATGGATTTCAGCAATTTTAAAGTACGTTATCGCTGCCAAAATCACAGGGTTTAAACCTTGATTGCTTTCCAGCCACTTAGAGAACTCATTCAATTTCGGTACGATTGCATTCGGATGTGTTCGCACAGTTGATTGGTATTCGTATTTAATTCCATCTTCGATTGTTATTGATGAAATCTCCTTAGTATCTGTTCTAAAATAAGATGATTCTTGAGATAGAAGATTTTTGTGAATGGTTTTTAACATCTCGGAAGTAATAAGATTTCCTTTAATGGGAATTAATTTAGGAAATTCTCTAAGAATTGAAAGGTAATTGTGATAATAGATTTTATCTTCTGCACTTAGTAATTTATTAATAAGACTAGTATCCCAGTCTTTACTAAGCTCCTCCATAGCACCAATATCATTTATGACGGCAGAGAAAGCAGCGATTTCTTCGGCTTCGAGAAAGATTTTTCGTTGTGTCTCATGATCTAGAAAATGGTAGGCACCATAAACACGACCATGAAGTTCTTGAAATTTACTTATAATGTTAAGTAATTGTTCTGTTACTGAATACTTGATTTCCATTTGTGTAATATAACTGATTTGATTATATATCTCAGCTATTTTGGTGTCAAATATAAAATAGACAATTACCAATTCGGTATTGACTAGTTGACAGATGAGTAATAAAATTGAGTTTTGTTTTTGACTTTCGAGTCTTTTTTTATTGTGAAAAATGGTTGACGAATTAATAGAACAACATATGAAAGGTCCTGTAGGCAGGATGGGAGATATGTTTCCTGAAGGTGGAACTAGGCCGGAATACTCTGAACCAGATCCAACATTAGTAGGATTATATTTGAATGTTTGCGATAGGATATTCGGCGGTGGAAAGAATAAAGTTGTTGATGAAGGTAGAAGAGATTTCTTGGGAAAAACTCTTGCCATGGCTGCTATTACTCCTGTTATAACTAATCCGTTTCTAAGAAGAATAATTCCCAAACCAGATACAGGTGATGCCAATTCAAATGGAATTACTGGTTCAGTGGTTGACGGAAAAAGTGCCAAAGGTAAAGGTAATAGGGGTAATAATTTAGATTCTGCCAATCCCGCAGATAATCTGACAGACGAGGAATTTGAAAAGAAGCTGCAGAATATTAAAGATGAACTGGAGGCTGCAGGAAGAAATGACAGTGGTGATGAAATTGTAGAGGAAGACTCACACTCAGAAGAAAAGCTTT
>CALMQQ010000110.1 GCA_937871845.1 uncultured bacterium | reverse complement strand
CACTATCTATTCTATTAGTTAAATCTTTGAATACATTTATTTCGAATTTTTTTTGCCATCTTAGATATTCAATTTCTTCTAATCCTATATATTGCTTACCTACAATTTTGGAGGCAATATGATTTATAAAAACAGCTAACCCTGCATACTTATATATTCTCAATAAACTAATGACTTTAGATTTAGTTTTTTCATAAGGCAAGATTTTATTAATCAAAATCGTAATTGTTGATGGAGTATTCGATTGAATAACCCGAGTCAGAGACCTATTCTCTTTTTGTAAAGTATCTATCTTTTTCTGCATAAATTTTATCTGATTATGTTTCTCGTTAAGGGCTTTTATCAAATCAGACTTTTCCATATGAGAACCTAGTCCTTCTAATACCGACCCTCCCTTATTATGTGAGCTGTGTTTTGATTTAACTGCTTTCATGAAAAATCAAATTAATTATAATCAAAATGTTAAAAAGCATTCTAACACAAGTGATTGATATTCAGAATCTCAGTAGATTTATCAATAAAGTATTAAAACTATTCTCCCTGCTCTAGTAGATGCTCTAGACAAGCCTTCCTCTTTTTTTTACTTCCTTAATAGGTGTTCTCAGCATTCTATATAAAAAAGAATTAGCTTTATATAGATTCTTAGAAGAATCAAGTCTTGCCGATTCCATTTTTGAGAAAGTTTTTCCTACTCGTCTATCATCTTGATTATTGCCCCATTCGTAAAATAAATGTTCAGGGGTAGGATCACTCATATCAAATATGTTGTTTGTAAGTTTTTTTAACTGAGACTTTCGAGGTAGATGAAATTTTTTTTCATCAAAATTTGCCCTAAAACCATGCCATCCGTATTCTTGAACTTCTTTTTGTGAGTACTTCGACTTTTTTGTATATTTATCAATTGCGTGTTGCTTACTCAAAAAAATATAATGTTTCAAAATAAATGGATTTGGATATATCTTCATATTCTCAAAAAATACCCTATGTCCACCAGATGTCTCAAATGAGATTAAGTTTTCAGTTTTCTTCCATAATTTAATCTGTGAAAATGGTTCAGATGAATGAAAATAATAATATTTCATTTCATCTTCGTAATTTTTACCGATATAACTCTTTCCATCTTCAGGCATGAAGTTAAACAAATGAAAATTTACAGCGTTATAACCTAGTGATTCAACTTTTACAAGTGCATCTTTTATGGTTTTGAAAGGCCTGTGTGGCAGCCTAATCTCGTCAGCATCACAATGCATAAACCAATCTGAATCATAGGAATTTGCTATGTTCTCTTCAAACTTTAGAATTTCCTCAAGTTTGAAAACACCTCCAGTATCAATGTAATCTATTTTCACTATTCCTTTATTGAGATACTTTTTTGCTACTTCTAAGCTATCGTCTACAGACCCATTATCAATCAAGTAAATCTCAAATCCTTGCTTAATGAGGTTTTCTATACAGTACTTGAGATAATACTCTTCATTTTTTATTGTTAATAACGCTGTGAGTTTCATGCTTTAAATACTGCTAAAAATACGACGTAATGTTCATAAAATGAATTATATCATTTGATTATATTGATGAATTACATACCGGGAACTACATAGAACGAGTTGTCCAAAGAATTTACTTGAATCGTGTAAAACGCATTGGTAGAGTCTACTACGACAGGTCCTAAGTTACTAGGTTGTAAATCGTAATAAATTTGGCTTATTCTATTTCCCGGAGCTATTTGATACGGACCTTTGACCTCGCTTCCCACAGTTAAATCCACACTTATTGTTTGCGAAGTAGACGGGTTGCCTACCACAATCCATGATCGCCTACTAGAATTTACAATATATTCAGGATAATAATATGACGTTGTAAAGTTTGCAGGTATTAATCCTACCATTTGATAATAGTTTCCATTTACTGAACTGACCTGTGAAGTATACACATTGTTATCTGACGTTACTGACACAGGTCCCTTGTTTGATACATCTAAATCATAATATATTTTACTTATCCTCTCTCCAGGCAAAATTTCATATGGTCCCTTAGATAGTCCACCAATTTCAATATTAACATTTGCTGTCAATGTTGCCGATGGATTCCCCACAATAATCCATGATTGCCTACTAGGGTTAACTATGTACTCAGGATAAAAGTAATTATTTGTTAATTCGCTAACTTTTATTCCCTGTATCTGGTTAAAACTTCCGTTTACGGAATTAATCTGAGAAGCAAAGATATTTATATTTGCACTAATTTTCACTGGGCCTAGATTCCCAAGTGTTAGGTCAGAAAAACTAAGGCTATTTCTAGCTCCTGGGATAAGAGTATATGGTCCTTTACTTTCGTCTCCAATTACAATATTAACAATAGCATTTTGCACACTTGTAGCTGGATTACCGAATACCAACCAGGAACCCCTGAAGCTATTGACAATATATTCTGGGAAGTAGTATTCATTTGATAAGTCAGTCAAATCCATACCGTGAACTTGATAATAAGAAGAACCCACCTTACTTACTTGAGTTGAGAATGCAGGACCACTGGCAATTACTTCTACTGGACCTAAATTACCAGGTGACAAATTACTATAACTTATACTTTTACGTTCACCAGGTTTCAGCTGATATGGTCCAAATATTTCATCCTTTATTTTATTCATATAGAAAAGATCGTCTGTATCTGAAGGGTTGGCAGTAATAAGCCAAGAGCCCCTTGAAGTGGAATTTACAATATACTCAGAAAAGAATGAATTCGTCAGTAAAGTTGACGAGTATAGAAAAGCTTTATGAAAATCTATAACACCTACACCTGTCTGGTCATCTCTACCTATAACATTTATATCATTTGTGGCAGTTCCGAGGGCGATTCTTAATTCATCGCTACTCATCCCGAAGTTATTCCCCAATATAATAGCTGCCGCTGCTGCAACTTGTGGAGAAGCAAACGAGGTTCCTATTGCATACTGATTAGAAAATTGTTTGTATCGAGATACGTTTGTACTGTTATAACAGTCTGTCCTAGCTGTAAAACAAGTATAGGATTGTTGATAGGTTGCATCACCAGCTCCTCCCCAATCTCCAACATAAGCGACCAAATCGAGTTCGGGCCCAT
>CALMQQ010000109.1 GCA_937871845.1 uncultured bacterium | reverse complement strand
GTCCATTCTTAATTCAACTGTCCATCCCTCCATTTTAGGCTCACCATAGGTCTTGATTCCGTCACCATTGTCATCATCCCATTTGTATCCACTCACCTGTCCAAGTTCGAAATTTCCAAAATTGAAGTTACTCAAAACCTGACCTGATGTTTCAATCTCAATGTAATGACATTCTGTATCATAATCATCTGAGAACGCTACACTTATCTCATTTTGTTTTGATGGATATGTTTGCATCCAACCATCTTGCATTTCCTCACAAAGTTTATATTCTCCTGGAAGCAACCCATCAAACTCAAAAGCTCCTTTTTCATCTGTCATTTTGTAAGATAATGAATTCATTACTTTATAACCATTTTCTTCATCATCTTCTAGAATCTCTAAAGTTACTTTCCAACCTGAGAGTAATGAGTCTTTGTCTTCATCTGCCAACCCATTAGCATTCATATCATCCCACTTATATCCTTGTACTCTTCCAAGTTCAAAGTTTCCAAAGTTATTACCATGTAATTCTGTACCAACTTGAATAACTAATGGTCCCTGAACTTCATCTCCAGCGGTCTGGGTCCAGCCATCTTTTTGATTCTCATTTAACCAATAAATACCTGGTAGTAAATTATCAAATTTGTAATAACCGTTTTCATCAGTAGTTTTTGTTTGAATTTTTGAAATTGGACCTTCTTCGTCACCAGTCCATAGATTAATCTCCCAACCTTCTAGTCTGGCGTCTTGTCTGGTCAAAGTTCCATCTCCATTTGTATCTTCAAGTTTATAACCATCAATCAAACCCATTCTTGTATTTCCAAACTCACAAGTTTCTATACTGCCATTTTCTACTGTCAAATGACAATAACTTGGGCTAGGAGCTGTCTGAATCCATCCAGGTTGATTAATTTCTACTACTTGGTATTCTCCATTTTCTATCTCTTGTGAATATTCACCATCTTCGTCAGTCTCAACTCTATAATTGGATACATCATATACTCGGACTTCTAAAGTCCCAGCATTGTCGTTGTACCATGAAGGTGGGTTTGGATCATTATCTTCATCAAATATTCTTAGGTTCGCAACTGCATCATTTCCTTTTATAACAGTCTTGTATAAATGTGCAGAGTTTGATGAACCCCATTCAATGTTTTGATTATCAATCACAACATCAAGTGTCCTCACATCTCTGCCAGGGTTATCTGCAAAGTCTGCAGAATTTGACCAGTTGTCAGTTGAATAATATTCTGCATCAGCGAGTTTCGTAACCCCTGAGTAACTGTATGTTCCCTCTACCTCTACCAGGTAATACTTCGAGCTTGATAAAACCCCAGTATTTACACCAGTTGGACTATTTGCAGGTAAATCAAGATCATAAATTGGTTCTAGGGTTTCAGGTTTGAGGACAATTTGCCAATTTGGAATTCCCATTTCTTCATCATCTCTCTCTCCGTTTGCATTTGCATCTTCGAATTTCATACCTTCAATTGCTCCCATTTTTACTGCGTTAAATGCAACACAGTAATATGTGTTGTCTTCTTGATACCCACTCAACCATTCCCAGTTGTCGTAATTAGTGGTATCACCAGTACAGTAGAATTCTGCGCTGACATTACCATCGTTTGAGAAAGGAACATAACTTTCATCTGGGAATACTTCTCTAAGCTCTACTCTTCCTCCGACACTTTCTAATTCTGGTAACTCAACTTCAACACCTGAACTAAATGTTGTCCATGGTTCTCCCATCTCAGTAGTATTTTCCTGAAAATCTCCAAAACTTCCACTTTCTGCTGGTCCCCACTGGAAATCCCAGTCTTCTTCAATCTTACACTGACCTCCACTTTGAGCAACCCACTCAGCAGCTGTGTCTGCGTCTATAGGACCTTGTTGATTATTTGGTAAGTATTGTTCTTCACTACATACAACTTTGGTTGCAAGTAGTTTTGCTGGCTCGCTAACTGGTCTATTTACTAATGTAAATGTTTCAGTTTCATTTTCAACTACTACCTCAGAAGCTTGACCACTGACATTTTCCCAATCTTTCATTAAGATTTCATTTCTCATGTAGTCTCCATAAGGAACATCTTCAAAAGTTACACAACCATTTTGTTCTGTAAATCCTGCATAACCTTCGTAAATATCCACATACATCGAACCTTCATTATCAGTTATGTTGTTATCGAAAGATGTAAATTTAAATTCACCTGTATAGTTTTCAAAACCTCTTGCATATGTATTTGCTGGTGAGAAGTAACCCCAATCTGCTGGATCATCATTAACTGTAACTCCAAGAGCACCTGTTGTGGTCAAATCCATCACATTTATCCATGGGATATATGGACCTACAAATCCATCAGATTCTAATCTTTCTGAATAGGCAGGATCAGTTAATAATTCTGTTCCTCCTCGGTATTTATAAGTTCCTCTTGCCATTAGAACATAATCGCCCTCTGGTAGTTCTGATGAGTAACTTGGAGTATAAGGATCTCCTATTTTGTCATCAGGTTCGACTTCTACTGTTTCTAGTAATTCTCCTAACAACTGAACATTCCATCCTGGAAGATAATTTTGTTGATTATCTTGTTTACAGACAGTGACATCAGCAAATCTCTGAACAGGTTTGTTAAATGCTACACAGTAAGCTTCTTTATCTTCATTAAATAATGCATATTCTCCATAATTTGAAATATCACCATGACCTTCGCCATTTCTGTAACAAGCAAACCCTAATATTCTAGATGGGTCATCCTTTAACTCTCTAACTTCTAATCTACCTTCATATTCAATATCTGAGAGAACACCATCTCCATTTGCATCTGTTATTACATCATCTAAAGGAAAAACTGGACCTGTGGGGCTTCCACCTCCTGCAGTATCGTCAGGGTGTTGATCAACTTCAAACGTATAAGATTCCCCTTCAACACAACCAGCAAAGCTTTCGTCATCAAGTTGATCGAATGCCATTCCATTTACTAAGCCTGATGAGTCAGGTCTGATTTGATTTTCATTCAAATCTATCTCTCCTGTTGTGAATGATGTTTTATTTAGAACACTACCCTCGCTACATTCATACTTTTTCACAAAAAGTGTTGCCATCGGAGTAGGTGTTGGAGAATCTGTCGGAACCGGTCTCACACATTCGACACTAACATTATCGATAAATGTTCCTAGTGAATTTGGAGTTCCATCATCCATAAATGAAACTACAGCTTTTTCCGAAGTTGCTTCGGCTGTCTTTGTATATTTCGTCCAAGTAGTATTTCCAGCTCCTGCACCTGTATGCGTATCTAAGGTGACACCATCCCAAGCACTTACAAGTTTATTGTCCGCTTCAGAGGTTCCAGGTCTTGGAGAGAAGTGATATTCGATTTTGTATTCATATCCAGGGATTGTTGCGATTTCTTGACTAATTTTTACTGACGCAGGTTCATTGTTTAATGGATTTGATGGTCCGAACCAATCTGCATCAAGCTCAGCATATTGAGCACCAGCTTGCGGTAACCATCCATTTACTCCTTTGTGTAATT
>CALMQQ010000108.1 GCA_937871845.1 uncultured bacterium | reverse complement strand
CTCAGGTTTGTCGTATCCTTCACCACTCGTAAAGAAAGCCATTGAGTTGATTAGAAGTAATGCTGAACGATCTGCTTGATAATATGTATGTTGCTGGTTTACTGCATCGCAACCTTTTCCTCCATATGAACCGTCAGGATTAAGTGTGCAAATTGGGTTTTCAAAACTACCATCATTTGATTGATTAAAGAATACATCGTCAAGTAAATTCGCTCCTGGAGGATCACAATATTCAAGCATTGGTTGACAGTCTCCATTTTCAGGAGAATCAACGGGAGGAGGTGTTGGAGGTTGCGAAGGACTAGGTGGTGTTGTTGGTTCTACATCACATCCATCGGATTCAATATAAAATGAATTCTTTAATATTGCCCACCACATATTTATCATTGGATCCCCATTTAATTGAGTGAGCTTTGAACTAGTGCATCTTCCAGGTAAGTTTTGAAACCATTGAGTATAAAAACCATGAGGAGTACAACCCCATTGATTACAACTCAAGTCACTTTTCTCTCCTGTGTGTTGAGGATTCCAATCTCTAAAATCGGAAATTTTGCTTGTTGTGTTGTTATAATCATATTCAGTGCTATCATCGCGTTTGATTGCATTGTGAGGCCAATGCATAGTTCCGATATAGTTCTTATTGTCATTGTAGGATGCATTATAATTAAGACCCATGTACTCAAAAGATGTGTTTCCAGGGAATGTTGTATCTTTTCTAACTCCATCAAGGAAGAAAGACAAAGTGTCTTCTGATCTGTGTCCATAACTATGCATTGCTTGGTCAACCCATACTTCATAATTAAAACCCATCACATATAAAGCTCTTTGGCAATCATTTCTGACAATTGGATCACCGTTGATGTAATACACTTGATTTGACGGCCCCATCATCACTGATTCCCAAAATCCTCCAGTTCTATCTGCCCATACCCACACCTCATCAATCTCGTTGTTATTCAATTTTTGACAAAAACCATGCATGTCGACTAGGGCGTTGTAGTCAAATGAGCCACTTTGGGCGTTTCCTTTGGGATCTGTGATGGGTGGAGTTCCTGCTTTCTTGGGAGTTATACCAAAATATCTGACAACATCGGTAATTTGAAATTCCGCATTTTTAAAGTTATTGTCAGATTCCGAATATCCTTGTTCGACAGAAGCTTCTTCCATCTTCTCCTTTAATAAGTATGAGAGTTCCTCGGGGTCATCTGATACTGGATAATCCGAGTTTGGGGACATGCGTGTCGAATCCCAAATAACAACAAACACTTTTTGTACTAAAGCATTGTCAGTATTAGCACCTTTAACATTCTTATTAGTATCTCTTTCATAGGCTTCTTGTGCTTCCTTTGATATCTCACGAAGTTTATCATCATTTTCCTCCACAGGTTCTCCATCTTTTGGATTTATACTAGGACTTACTTTTCTGGAATCGGTGTCGAGAGTTTTGGGCTCATTTGGGGGAATATCTTTTATAATAAACTCTTGTCCTGTGGAGTTGTCTTGAGGAACGTTATCATCTTTATCTAAAATTGATATTACAATCGAGCCAATTAATAGGAATGCCAATCCTAGCACTAATAAAAGTATTATGCGAATTTTACGAATACCAATCGATTTCATATTATTATTCTACTTTAAATTTATTAGAAGATGAAGTTATTTTCTTTAATTTCAGATTTAATTAAAATAGTTCTTAATTTCTGATTTTCTTCTACTTATTATGTTAAACAATTTAGTAATGCTAATTTTTGTTTGTTATAATATTTATATTAAGTATTTCAAAAATGAACGATATTGATAGTTTCGGTGGTGCAGGAGTCTTTAGTTGGACTCATAAATATCTCAATCAGGTATTAACAACAGGACAGTATCCTGTTGTAAGAAATCCTCTATTAAAGAAAGCTTTGATGAAGATTCAACGTGAAGATTTTGTGCCCGCAGTATCCAAAGATAAAGCATTCCAAGATGTTGATGTACTGATCGAGGATGGCACGATTTTGAACAAACCCACATTAATATGTGAGATGTTAGAGTTATTAGACATAAAAGAATCCGGTAAATATCTCGATATCGGTACCGGTAGTGGGTGGTTGGCTGCATTACTAGCAGACGCAGTTGGACCTAAAGGAGTCGTTTACACAATGGAAAGGGTTGAGTCGATTGCACGTAAAGCAGTAGAAAATGTACGTAAGTATCCTGAATTAATCAATTTGTTTGTTATTTTCCGAGATGGAAACAATGGTCTGCCTGAATATGCACCCTATGATGGGATTCACCTTTCCGTCGCTATGGCACAAATCCCAGTAGTAATCAAAAGCCAACTAGCAATTGGTGGTCGTATGGTGATTCCTACTCTACAAAATGATATCAGATTGATTGTAAGAATCAGCCAAAACGAATACCGCGAATCAGTTCATCAAGGTTATTACTTTGATCCCATCAAAGAAGGGATTGAAATGGCAAAAAAATAAAATTAACAATTAACACAAGCACTAGATGTTTTGGTTAGTTGTTAATTATCTCGTATGAATGATCAAAATCCTTTTGACCCATTTGGAAATGGAGATGATCCGTTTAATCAATTCTCTAGTTACAACGGAGCATCCGAGAGAGTTGATATTACACAACTTTTCTCGGAAAGAACCCAGAGAACAATTCAAGAAGCAGCTGGAATCACAGTTGAATACAAACAGAGAAATATAGATAGTGAACACTTGTTACTAGCTTTGTTGAAATCTGACGAGCTTACAGAGAAATTATTAAAAGATTTGAATCTAAATAAAGATCAATTGATCGAATATGTTGAATCGTTGTTAAGTGAAGGGACTCAGGAAACCACAAATATTGGTATCACACCTAGAGCGAAACAAATCCTACAACTTGCATTTCAAGAAGCAAGAGAATTAGGGCACAACTATATCGGTACAGAACATCTAATTTTAGGAATTTTGAGAGAAGGTGAAGGACTTGCGTATCAAGTTTTAAAGAAAAATGGCATAACTCACCCACAAGCCAGACAAGCAGTAATCAAATTAGTCGGTGAGGGGGACAAAGAAGGTGAAAAGCTCAAATCCCATTCGCTTACGCCGGAATTGGACAAATATTCAAAGGATCTGACCGAAATCGCACTTCAGGGTAAAATTGACCCTGTTGTTGGTCGTGCAGATGAAATTACTAGGATTATTGAAATTTTATCACGGCGTAAGAAAAACAATCCCGTTTTGATAGGTGAACCTGGCGTTGGTAAAACAGCAATCGTTGAAGGATTAGCCCAAAGAATTTCTACAAATAACGTTCCAGATATTTTGAAAAACAAAAGAGTAAAAGCACTAGATCTTGGTATGTTGGTCGCTGGTTCAAAGTTCAGAGGGGAGTTCGAAGATCGTGCAAAGAAGTTTATAACTGAATTAGAAAAAGCAGAACGTGAAGTAATATTATTTATTGATGAACTTCATACAATTGTTGGATCGGGTTCACGCGAAGGTGAGCTTGATTTGGCAAATATGATAAAACCAGCATTAGCTAGAGGTGAACTTCAAGTAATTGGTGCTACTACTCTGAACGAATACAAAAAATATATTGAAAAAGACGCGGCCCTTGAGAGGAGATTCCAGCCGATTCTTGTCGATGAGCCGAATGTAGAGCAGACCATAGAGATTCTTAGGGGTATAAGAGATAGATACGAAGCTCATCACAGAATAAAAATATCAGATGAGGCATTAGTCTCGGCAGCAGAATTGTCCGACAGATATATAAAAGACAGGTTTTTACCAGACAAAGCTATAGATGTGATTGATGAATCAGCTAGTAAAGTGAGACTCAGAGTGACTGCAGAGCCAGAAGAGTTGAGAACTTTGAAACTTGAGGTTGAAAAGCTAGAAAGAGAAAGAGAATCATTAACGAGAGCAAATAAACATAAAGAATCAGCAGAGTTAAAAGTGAAAATTGAACAAAAAAAAGAGCAGATGAAACCAATCGAGGAAGAATGGAAAAGAAGAGTAGGAACAGGATCTCCAGAGGTAACTTACGAAGATATCGCTGAAGTAATTTCTAAGATGACGGGAGTCCCTGTCACCAGCCTCAAGAAAGAAGAAAAGGTAAATTTGATGAATTTG
>CALMQQ010000107.1 GCA_937871845.1 uncultured bacterium | reverse complement strand
ACCACCTGAGCTACTGGCCCTCATTAATCAAGTTGACTAATAAGGGAATTTCCGTCCATCCTCCTCAAAACAAGGAGTAAGGGTTGGTGTCATTTTAACATTAGTTTGGAAAATCGTAAAAACTTTGTATAACAAAATATCAAAGCGGAGAGATTCGGGAAGTTGTTTTGTGGCTTCGTGTTTGAATAAATTCCAGATAGTGTTCGGTGGTGGTTTGCCTTTTGTGCCCGACAATCTCAGCAAGAAGATCAATCTTTAATCCGTTTTCAAGCTGATGGATTATGAAAGTATTACGTAAATCGTTGACTGTCGCGTCCTTTATCCCTGTAGCCTGGAATGCATTGTTAATTGTGGATCTAATATTCCGGATTAGGATTTTGTTTCCAGTCCTGGTGAAAAACACATATTTACTTCTTGTGGTCATGAAGGTCTTGCTTTTAAAATATTTCTCAAGTGCTTCATTTAGTGATGCATTAATTGGAATTGTCCTTTCGGGATATGAAGAATAAGCTCTTATATACATTAGAGTATGTTTATCATTGATGTCGTCTTTTTCAAGTCGTGACAGCTCTCCAATCCTGATTCCTGTTTGAAGTAACATCTCTATCATCGTGTAGAGTCTAATATTACTTTTAGCAGTATCTCTTAATGCTTTGTATTCTAGGGGATTTAGTACCCTCGGAACTTGACGTTGGATTTTTGGGTGTTTAATTTCTTTTGAGTGGTCTGAGTCAATTTCCTTAATTGATATTAAAAATTTAAAAAATGTCTTCGTACTGTTAATTTTCCTAGATATACTTTTTGGGGTTAATTCTGATTCTTGTTGTAATTGCTGAAAATATTTCGCTAGAATTTTACTATTGGTTTCTGACCACTTATTAATCTTATTCTTTCTTAGAAAATTAATAAGTTGGTCCAGGTCTTTCCGATAGGCAGTAATAGTAAACTTTGAACGACCTTTCTGTTCTAGGTTTTTCTCGAAGCGGGATAGTGTACTTGTAAAATCCATAATTTGATATACTGGTATTTACTTATCTTTGGGAGTAGACACATCTTATCATAACCAAAAATTAACGGTCAATACTACAGGATATTATAAGTGATGCAAAAGCCATTAATAATTATAGAAAAAGCAAAAACACTACGCTCTAAATTTAAGGGTAAAAATATTAGCGTAAAATTTTTGTTATTTGATTTAGCCCTTTTGATAATTATCGTTACACTAACATTTAATATCTACAGAGCTTACAATGACGGTATTCGAAATTTAGGCAGATTAAAGATTGAAGAAGAGAAACTACTAAAATTGCAGGAAGAAAATTCGAAACTTAGTGAAGAGGAGAGTTATTATAAATCGATAGAATTTAGGAAAGCATATGCAAGAGATAGTTTGAATTTATCAAGGGAGGGAGAAACATTATATCTTGTAACTCGAGATGAAAACGAAGACGTTCCCGTTGAGGAAGATATATTGTTTGACCCGCATACTGTTAACAAGTCTAAACAATGGAAATTATTGATTTTGGGTCGTTAAATATTGTATAGTTATCCTTCAGAAGTGTATTTACAACTAAATGTCGCGGGGTGGAGCAGTGGTAGCTCGTCAGGCTCATAACCTGAAGGTCGTGCGTTCGAATCGTACCCCCGCAATATAAAATGTCATACTACAGAATTTGAAATAACAGTGAGTTATGCAATTTCATAATATATTCTCCCAAATTCAGACAGAGAAATACATATGTATTAGAAATATGTAGCCTGCCCCGTGAATGAGCGGAGCGAATTGCACGGGGTACCCCCGCAATATAAAAATGTCATACTACAGAATTTGAAATAACAGAGAGTTATGCAAATTCATAATTCAATCCCCCCAAATTCAGACAGAGAAGCACAATTATACTAGAAGTATGCAGCCCGCCCCGTGAATGAGCGGAGCGAATTGCACGGGGTACCCCCGCAATAGAAAAACAATTTTCCCCAATTTACGATTTAATAGATTAATTTATACTTCTATAAAGAGATTTTCTATACGCAGACTGAGAATAGACTTAGATACTGTGTTAATGTAGCCCTACCGCCCTATAAGGGGCGGTATGAACCCGCAATATAAAAATGATTTCCCTGAATTTATGATTTAACTGAGCAATGTATACTACTATTTAGAGTTCCCCTAGACGCAGATAGAGAACAACTTTAGACACTTTAATAATAAAGCTTGCCCCGTAAAAGAGCGGAGCGAATTGCACGGGGTACCCCCGCAATATAGAAATAAGAATTCCGCAATCTCAAAATCTATACATTTTTTCATCTTTAATTTTCACAGTTTTAATCTTTTCATTTCTTAATCCCTGTATTCTTAAATTTATTAATACCCTCATCTTATTCCTTCCCCTTTAATTTTTATTTGGGCTATAATAGAACTTGATTTAATTATAAATATGGAAATAACACTTAATTTAATCATCTTTGTTATTAGTTTTGCTGCAATCTGGTTTGGTTCCGGATTAATAATCAAATCAGTAGACAAGATTTCTCGTAAACTGAAGGTTTCCTCATTCGCAATCTCATTCTTTTTGCTGGGTATATTAACTTCCATCCCCGAAATAAGTCTCTCATTGGCAGCATTATCCGAAGGTAAACCGGAGATTTTTGTTGGTAACTTAATTGGTGGAATCATAGTAATATTCTTTCTGATTATTCCGTTGTTTGCTGTATTTGGTAACGGCATCAAACTTACTAATAAGATTGAATCTACTAAATTGATTTACACTTTCATCGTTTTAGTAACTCCATTAATCTCTGTAATGGATAAAAGAATTACTGTAACTGAAGGCATATTCATGATTATTCTGGTCGGAGTCCTGTTTTTTACAGTTCAGAAAAATAAAGGTATTCTAGACGGGGATAACGAATTGTTGCATCTCAAGAGATATTCACTCAATGATATTTTAAAAATCTTTCTTGGAATCGGCCTAATCTTTTTAGCTAGTAATTTGATTGTTGATAAAACAATATATTTTGGAACTTTATTAAATATACCGGCTTTCTTTATTAGTTTGATTGTTTTATCGTTAGGAACAAATATTCCGGAGATATCATTGGTATTTAGAGCAATCAAAGACAAAAAGAAAGATGTTGCTTTTGGTAATTACCTGGGATCCGCCACTGTTAATGTTGTAATATTCGCTATAATGACTTTAATGAGTGGAGGTGAAGTTCTCACAGTAAATAATTTTTGGAAAACACTCGTCATTGCAATTATTGGCTTCACTGCGTTTTATCATTTCACTAAATCTAAACATGATTTATCAAGACAAGAGGGATCTGTATTACTTTTAGTATATGCAGTATTTCTCTTGGTTGAGGGCTTAATGTTCCTCTAATTAATCCTTATTGTCGTAATAACATTAAAGTTAGTTTATTGCTTCGTACTTGTTGTGTTAAAATCATTAGTCAGTAAAGAGAATAATCTATAGAGATTATGTAAACGGCGAGATAGCTCAGTCCCGCCACATTCCTGAAGGAATGTGGGCGAGGATTCACGCTGTTCTAATCTTCTCTAAAAAAAGAGAAAATAAGAACAGCGGGATTGGTAGAGCATCGGACAGTTATGCCTTACTAAAAGATTAAAATATGTAAGGTATAATAGTTTACTGAACATAATGGCGAGATAGCTCAGTTGGTAGAGCATCGGACTCATAAGCCGAGGGTCGAGGGTTCAAGTCCCTCTCTCGTCATAATTATTGATATTAAATAATATTCTTAAAAAGGAGATCTAAATGAAAAATGGAACTACACAAAACACAAAAATAAAAAGAATCCCTCGAGCAAAGAAAAGTTGGATTGGGTTCAATTTCAACACATTATCGCTAATTATCGGATTGTTCATCCTTTCGTCGATTGTGATGAATCTTTTTAGCTCACAAATTGATGCAAAAGAAGTAAGTCTTTCTGATTTTATTGATAATGTTAAAAATAATAAATACTCAGTAGTAGAAATTCGTGATGATGGGAAGGCAACCGCAAGAGGAAAATACATTTATACTCTTGAAACTATCAATATAGAAGAGATTAACAATGCTGTACCTGAGGATGTAGATTACAAAAATACATCTGAAGGCGAAGTAGTAGAAATCGATAGAGATAAATTCATCAGCTTATTAAAACCGGTTGGATTCAAAGAGCTTGTCACAACTACTGCAAGAGGAGAGCGAGTAGAAGCAATAAAAAACGTATATATTGGAAATGAATTTGTATTATTAGAAAATTCGAATTCTAAGGGAACAGATTATGTTTACCCAGTTACAGAAAATTTTGATTTTTCTGATGAATTAAACAAAGAAAATATCGATCAAGGTAAATTAATTTCCGACGTTTTCTATTTCGCAAATATTTCAGTTGATAAAACCAAAGATCAGATTGTATCTGACTTATCCAAAGATCAAATCACTGATGTATGGGTTTTGGATGGTGAACTCTATGCAAAAGCAAGTGATCGAGCTGTAACTAATGAGTTCATCAACTGGTCCGGAGTCACTGGAGATTTTTCAAAATTCTTACAGGAAGAAGGTATTAAATTTGACGAAGGTAATACCGAGTTCAAATCAATTGTCGTCACCAATGTACCTTGGGGAGACATAATCACTTTGGGAGTGCTGTTAAGTTTTGGTATTCTAGGGTTTATGATGTTTAGAGGCATTCAAGGATCTGGCAGTCAATTAATGAAGTTCGGAAAATCAAAGGCTAGGATGATTTTCGGAAGTAAACCGGATATTACTTTCAAAGATGTTGCAGGAGTTGATGAAGCAAAAGAAGAACTCAACGAAGTTGTACTCTTCTTAAAGGAGCCAAAAAGGTTCTTAGATCGAGGTGCTAGAATTCCAAAAGGATTGCTTATGGTTGGTGCCCCTGGAACGGGTAAAACTCTTTTAGCTAGAGCAATCGCAGGAGAAGCAGGTGTTCCATTTTTTCACACATCAGGTTCAGAATTTGAA
>CALMQQ010000106.1 GCA_937871845.1 uncultured bacterium | reverse complement strand
CAAATCCATCTACGTCTTGTTTTATCTCTACTATTGTATCTTGTGAGGCAGTGATTTTTACATTGACAATTTGGTTGTATTTATCTAAAACAGTTTTTTTCGCTTGATCAAATTCTGCACTGGCATTACTCTGGATAAAAGAGTCAAAGTCTATTTGCTTTTTCTTTGCTTCATTATCTAAATCCTGCTGACAGAGCATACATACATTGGCACTTGTGCCAGAGGGATACTCAGACACGTGAGGATGTACTTCAGTTGTAGCATACTTCTTAGCAGCTTGCCATAATAGTTTCCAAGACTCAGAGCCTATGCCCGCTAACTTATTATATTTTTCAATCATTGATTTCGACAGTTCGTATGCACCTTTCTTTATATTAAAATCGTTTTTCAGTTTCCTAATATTTTGAAAGTTCAGCTTAGAAAACGCTTTCTCAATTCTAAGTAATTCATTTCTTAAGGTCTCATATCGTGTTTTCTTTTGTATTAGATCTTGATTTTCCTTGCTTGGATCACTTTTAGCGAGCAACTCCTCTAAATCGCCGTGTCTCTTCCGATTCTCTTTACTAATCGTTAGTTTAGATGAAATATTCTCAGATGATTCTTTTTCAATATTTGAATACCAACTATAAATATTAGTGTTACGGTAATCCTCAAAAGACAGCTCTGGTTTGGTAGTAACTAATTTATCTTCTTCATTATTCACCTGTTGATTTAAATCCTTTAATAGGTTTACAAGATCTTGTATAAGATCAATTTCTGCAGGTTTATATTGAGTCTCAGTTTCATTATTCACATATACAGACGAACAATTTGAATCGAATACATAGATAGAATTTAATTCAGATACTGATATTTGATCGGCTATTTTTAAATTATGCTCATTGGTATCTGTCTCAACAACAACAGATTGAGGATTATTATTGGAACTATAAATATTTGGCAGTATGTTAGTATCCTTATGTCTACTCCAACAAAAGCGCTTTAAAATTCTTGAATAACTTGATTTCCCAGATCCATTTTTCCCATATACAACAGTAATACCATTGGGATCAAAGTTTAGTACAGCATTTGTATTTAAGGCATTAATATTTACAGGGTTTTTGATTGATAATAACTTCGGATATCCTTGATTGCTTGCAATTGTTGAGGGGATGTCAGAGGATGTCACTGCTTGGCTTACTAGTTCTATTCCCTCAAAACCACATTCTTTTTTAAGTAAAATAAATATATCATCCTTGTCCTTGTCAGATAAAACCGAATTGTGCAGTAGCCTGCGAGCAGAGTCTTGCACAAATAAAGGCTTATCTTTTAACCATTCAATAATATTTTCATATAATGACTCCTGTTTCATAATTCCTTTTTAATTTCCTCAAGTAGCTTTCTACTATCTGCAAATGAATCTTCTAATTTCTTAATTAATTCAGCAGATGTAAATTCAATAGTATCCTCCTTCTTGTTTGGATTCTTAATATCTAAGTTGAAGCCAGTCTCTTGAAGATCATCGATAGTTACTTTCCAAGACACCTCACTTTCTTTCCTATCAATCCACCATTCTTGTATTGGCTTAAACTCTTCAAAATTAATAGTTTTTGTCTTTGAATATGATTTTTGTCCTTCTGGTAATGTATGCTCGTAATACCAAACTTCTTTTGTTGATTCACCTTTTGTGAAAAAAAGTAGATTTGTAGCAACAGTCGCATATGGTGCGAATACCGAATTGGGTAACCTAACAATCGTATGTAGGTTGCAATCAGTTATTAGTTTTTCCCTAATTCTTGCTTTCACCCCATCCCCAGTAAGTGAGCCATCTGGTAAGACTATTCCTGCTTTTCCACCAGATTTCAGAAGCTCAATAATCATAATTAAGAATAGGTCTGCAGTCTCACTAGTTTGGAATTGAGTAGGAAAACCTTTTTTGATCATATCTTGTTCTATTCCACCAAATGGAGGATTTGTAATAACAACGTCAACACGATCTTTTTGAGTAATATCTCTAATAGAATTTGCTAACGAATTTCCTCGCCTTACATTTAGGGGAGCTTCAATGCCATGTAGAATCAAGTTGGTCATAACAAGCATATGAGGAAGAGGCTTCTTTTCAGTTCCATAAATTGAATTCTGCAATAGCTTTTCTTCTTCTGGTGTTTTAACCTGATTGTTTCTGATATGCTCAAGTGAATCGATTAAAAATCCGCCTGTACCACATGCAGGGTCTAGAATCTTATCTCCGAGTTGTGGATCTACCATCTCAACAACAAACTTGGTTACAGCTCGTGGGGTATAGTACTCGCCAGCGTTTCCTGCACTTTGGAGGTCTTTTAAAATTTTCTCATAAATATCATTAAAAATATGAGTTTGCTTACTATTATTGAAGTCAATTTCGTTATCTATCACATTGATAACTTGCCTCATCAATGTTCCTGACTTCATATAATTGTAGCTATCTTGAAAGATTTCTTTGACAATAAACCCCTTAGGATCATCTCCTTTCTGCCAACTCATATTTTTTAGACCAGGGAAAAGCTTTTCGTTGATAAAATCTATCAATTCATCACCTGTAATTCCAGTATCTTCTACTGCCCAATTTCTCCAACGAAGTTCTTCTGGAATTGGGGACTTATAATTTGAATCCAATAATTCATATTCACTTTCTTTATCATCAAATATCTTGAGGAAAAGCATCCAAGTAAGCTGAGAGATTCGCTGAGCATCTCCATCAACTCCTGTATCTTTTCTCATTATATTCTGAATTGTTTTTATGAGGTTTGATAGTGCCATAGTGATTTAAGCTTGCATATAAATTAATTGTTCCATTTGTTGGACTGCTTCAACATATTGCTCTCTACCTCCGAAATAACTCACGATTTCTACAGGAGAACCAAACTGATTTATTGGCTGAACTTTCAGTACTTGCATATCTTCAAGTGACATAATTCCTTCATCGGAGTATTTATCAAGAAGTGCCTGTAAAACTTTTCGAGCTTCCTCTCCATACTTTTCAAAATAGTTTCTCTTAATGACATTATTAGCTCTTTCTCTACGTGTAAGAGGTGGTTTATCAAAAGCAATGTGTAGAATCATATCGAAAGGATCTAATTCTTTTCCAACTTCTTTTTTCAATTCTTCAAAAAAGATTCCCTGTTCCTCAAGCTCCTCTAGTATTGCAGATTTCATTTCAGCATCATTCCAATCATTCAGAAATTCATTAAGTGTTTTATATCTTTTAATAAGACTTTTCTTCGTATAGCTTCTTAATGATTCTGTTGTAAGTTTTCCGTTCTCATCATAGTACTGAACTGTTTCATTTATAACTTCAACATCAACACCATTTACATAATACTTCTTAGGCTTTTCAGGTGCACCATCTATCGAAACATCATTTTTTGAACTTATATATTCAATATCAGCTGAATCTTTTAATGCTTCTGCTTCCTCTGGGGTGACTACATATTCATCTTCAGATGGTAGAGTAATCTCATCATCTTCTGTTTTTTCAGATGTGCTTATTGCAGGACCGTCAAATGCAGGGTCAGCAAATAACTTAGTAGCCTGTCTAAAGTCCATTATTGTAAAGAAATACTTGTCAAAATCAGGGTCAAGTCTCGTACCTCTGCCAATAATCTGTTTAAATTCAGTCATTGAGTTGATATTTGTATCTAGCACAATCAATTTACAAGTTTTAGCGTCAACTCCTGTTGTAAGTAGCTTCGAAGTAGTTACAACAACTGGATATTTTTGTTCTGGGTCAATAAAGTTATCCAATTCGTTTTTACCTTCCTCGTTATCACCAGTAATTCGCATCACATATTTTCGATTTTCGTTTACTAGATCAACATTCTCATTCATTAAAGCTTGTCTCATACGTTCTGCATGAGCAATATCTACACAAAAAACGATTGTTTTTGAGAATCGGTCTGTATTTTTTAGAAATTCAGTAATCTTTCTTGCAATGATTTCTGTTCTTTCATCAATAACAATTCTTCTATCAAAATCTTTCACGTTATATTCTTCATCTGGAATTTCGTTTCCATACTTATCAACTTGACCTGTGTAAGGTCTAAAGCCTTCTGAATCCGTATCAAGAGTCACTCTAATTACCCTGTAAGGGGCAAGAAAACCATCTTCAATCCCTTGTTTTAGTGAATATGTGTAAACTGGTTCACCAAAGTATTCAATATTATCTGCTCCATGCTCTTGCTTTGGAGTAGCAGTCATACCGACTTGAGTCGAACTGTTAAAATACTCTAATATTTCTCTCCAAGCAGAATCATCAGAAGCACTTCCTCTGTGTGCTTCGTCAATGACTATCAAATCAAAAAAATCTCTTGGAAACTGTTTATAAATTTTTTGGGATTCATCCAAACCAGTTATGCTTTGATACAATCCAATAAAAATTTCGTATGCAGAGTATTTCTGAATATTAAAGTTAAGTCTATTAATCTTTGTCATTTTCTCACCAAATGGAGAAAAATCTCTTCTCATCGGATCATCAACTAGAATATTTCTGTCAGCGACAAAAAGAATTCTTTTCTTTTTCTTTGCTTGCCATAACCGCCACATTATCTGAAAGGCAGTAAAGGTTTTCCCTGTACCTGTTGCCATTACAAGAAGAAGTCTATCTTTTCCCTTTGCTATAGATTCAACAGTCCTGTTGATAGCTATTTCTTGATAGTATCTTGGTGTCTTACTTGTTGGTGAGTAGTAGTAGTCTTGTTTTAAAATTTGTTCTTGCTCGCTAGATAACCCCTTCCAAATTTTATAACGTTGATAAAGTTCTTCTGGTGAAGGAAATTGCTGTAATGATATTTCTCTTTCTACTTTTCCCTCTGAAATAGTTCTATCATGTTCTAGGAAACCATCTCCATTGCTTGAGAATACAAAAGGTATATCAAGGATTTCAGCATAATCAAGTCCTTGTTGCATACCATCTCCAATCGAGTGTTTGTTGTCTTTAGCTTCGACAATTGCAATGGGAAGGTTTGATTTGTAGTACAGGATATAATCAGCTTTCTTACCTTTAGCTCTTTTTACTGTTTCTCCTTTAACAATTATCCTTCCATCAGTAAAGTGGACTTCCTCTCGCACTTGCTTTTGAATATTCCAACCTGCATCTTGAATTGCGGGTGTAATAAACTTTGTTCTAATGTCTGTTTCTGATAATTGATTTTTATTCATTGTTTTACATTTTTAACTATTTCATCAAGAGAAATTTCCAATGCCTTTGCAATTTTTTGCAAAGTCTTCATTGTAGGATTCTCAACCTTTCCTTGCTCAATTTTCACAAGGGTTATATAGGAGATATTAGCCTTTTGGGCTAACTCCTCCTGTGTCAACCCTTTATCGTTTCTTACTTTCTTAATTTTCTCTCCAATGTTTGTAAACATAGTGTTCAAATACTGGTAATATGATATTACTGTATCATACAACTTTTGTAAGTGAAATGCCAACTTTCTTTGCTTACTTTCTTATTTCGGCTAGAGATAAAGAAAGTAAGTTTCAACTGCTCAAATTTTGAGGGTTTAACCTTCAACCCTTAAAGGTAACAAGAGAATTAACCTACTAGATGAATTTGCCAATCTTCAACAATGTTAGCCCAATTTGGTGCAAAAATAGACCGATACTGGGAAATTGCAACCTTTAATCAAAGAAGGGATATTTTGGGAAGTATGTTTACGAACGTACCCACATATAAAAATTACGAACTTACGAACATGGAAATAAGCCCTCTGTATGAGGCTTTACGTGATATTTCAAAAAATCACGTCTTGATTGGTCGGGATACCCGGACTTGAACCGGGAACATTACGCACCCGAAGCGTACATTCTAGCCCCAG
>CALMQQ010000105.1 GCA_937871845.1 uncultured bacterium | reverse complement strand
CTTGTTTTTGAGCATATCCTGGATTTCTTTGTCATTACGACCGGCAGCTTCCATAGCAAATGCAATGTTCTCATACGCAGTTAGTTCAGGTATTAATTTAAAATCTTGGAAAATAACTCCGACTTTTCGTCGGAGGTTGTAAATATGTTTTCTTTTTAGATTGGTGACTTCAGCATCTTCAAAATAAATCTTACCTGAAGTGGGTTTTTCTTCCCTAATAAGTAATCTGATGACAGTAGTCTTACCAGATCCCGATGAACCTACAAGAAAAAGGAATTCACCTTCATCAATTTGAAATGTTATATCATCAATAGCAATGATGTCTCCATCGTATTTTTTTGATACATTAAGGTATTGAATCATTTCAAAAACAGGTTATAAGAATATAGTTTATTTTAAATGGAATCTTTATACAACTATACAGTCTATAACAGTTTAAGTCGTATAAACAAGTTGAATTCTTATTAACATTGTAATTTTATTCTGATAATATTAGATAATTATCAAATATAAATGACCAATTCCAACCCAGACAATCTCGAAAACCACACAGAAGAAACCAAGTTGTTATTCAAGCATTTACTACTTTTTCTAGTAATTAATTTCGGAATGAAATTTTGGAACATGGCGATGTTTCCTGAATTTTCTTGGTCAAGTATAATTATTTTCATTTGGACTATAATTTTAGGTGTTCATTTGTTATTATTCTTTCTATCTACAGGTGTTTTTGGGCAAGAGTATGAAAATGTACCCGTAAAAGTAATTGCTAATCAATTACTTGATATGATTAAAGAACGAAATACCAACTTCAGGAAAAGCATATCTAAACAAAAACCAGTACAGCCAAACCCTTGATTCACCGTCGATAATAATTAGCCAAATTTTTTAAGATTTAATAATGCAAAAGAATTCTGTATGGGAAAATAAGAAATTAGAAGAGAAGCATCTCCCTCGTATTAAAAATGTTAAAGAGCTAAGGGATGCAATACAAATTGATGAAATCGGGAAGAGAATAGGTGAGGAAGTGTCAATCAATGGTTGGGTAAAGAGTATACGCTCATCTGGAAAAATTTCATTTATACAATTTAGAGATGGTAGGGGAGATATTCAGGTGGTTGCAGAGGAAAAAAATCTTACACCTGAAGTATGGAATCAGGTTTCAGAACTGACACAAGAATCTTCAATACAAATTACTGGTATCGTAAAGGAAGATAAAAGATCCGATTCAGGATTCGAGATTTCTATGACTGATTTGAAAGTAATACAAATCTCTCCAGAATTCCCAATATCTAATAAAGAGCACGGTCCTGATTTCCTACTTGATAATAGACATTTATGGCTCAGGTCGAACAAACAACGTGCGATTTTACTGGTACGTGACGAAATATTCTTCTCAATTACATCATTTCTCAGAGAAGAAGGCTTTATAAGGATTGATACACCAATTTTTCAACCAGTGTCATGTGAAGATACATCCGAACTTTTCCAAGTCGATTATTTTGGAGAAAAAACATATCTAACTCAATCTGGTCAACTTTACTGCGAATCCGCAGAAATCGCACTAGGAAGAACCTACGATTTTGGACCAGTTTTTAGAGCTGAAAAATCCAAAACCAGAAAACATT
>CALMQQ010000104.1 GCA_937871845.1 uncultured bacterium | reverse complement strand
AATGTAAGAATACATAGTCAAGAAAATGATCCATGAAGAAACCCCAAAGTACTAATCCAGTATTTCTCGCTCTACCCACAGCTCCATCCAGAAGATCTGTAAGATATTGAAGGATGACTAAGATAGCAATGAGCAAGTACACAAACCTAGAATCGCCAAAGACGTAGGATACTATTATTACCAAAAAACTCCAAATAATTGTTAATAGAGTCAAATGATAAGTTTGTAGGAATCCTGGGACAGTAGGTTGTAATTTATCTACTAATACTTTATCTAATGGGTATAACAAATGATTAGTTTTCGACTTCTTTAAGTACTCTGTACTGCTCATCAGTAAATTTACAAAATTAAGAGTAGATAGATCATATTAACAAATCAATAAAGTTGTTATGTTTATCTCAAAAAGTGTTGTCATTCCTTAGCATGATTATCTATATCATGTTTGTCCTACATTATCTTCGATATTTTTAATGATTTTATCAAATCATCACAAGTTGCTGATGCATCTGATAAATCAGGATCAAATGTGCATGATGCTTGAATTTGAGCGCTTACTCCTTTTATTTTTAGTTTATCAGAAGTACAACCTACATAGTTCTCTACTAACATATCTGAGGGTAAATTTTTATAACAGACAGTTTTATCAGGATCAGGATAATACATTCTGTACGAGAATGATTTTTTTACTTGATAACCATTTACAACTCTTTCGTCACTCCTAATCAAATTAATAAATACTTGTGTGGATTCTATATCAAATGACGGTGGTGCTGCTTTTTGATCCGAAAAACTGATATCTGCAAAATCATCTGTCGGTTCAAATATACTAAATAGTAAAGTCGCATTTTGTCCTACAACACTGAAGGAATTCCAAGATGAATTTATGTATGTCCCTTGAGGATAATCCTCAATATAGAATCTGTATTTACCTAACAATTCTGCTGTTGTTTGATTCCTAAGTTCTAGAATTGCTTCTAGTTTCGGTTTTTCATATTTCTCATTTTCTTCAAATTTCTTTTCAACACTATCAAAGAATCGAAATATCATTTGTTTACAATACTCATACTCATCTGGTGTTTCGGTAATACACTTCAATCCTACAAAATTCCCGAATTCAGTACCCTCAGAAAATTCACCCATAAAGCCTAAATTAACCCAAGCACCATTATTAACACTAACATAGTTGCCATCGTCGTCCATACTCATTAAGTACAGGCTATCCATTTCATCCACTTGTAACAAATAGAGAGGATAATTTGGAAGCTTCTCGATAGTAGGTGCCTTTACTAATTTTGTCTCCTTTTGTTCCATTGTTAGTGTAGCTTCATTAAATCTAT
>CALMQQ010000103.1 GCA_937871845.1 uncultured bacterium | reverse complement strand
TTTTCGGAAGTAAATTATTGGATAAAATCATAGATATTAACCATCATCTCGTACTAAAACTCTCAGATACCATAGCTTCATTTACACTAGATTTTGCCAAGCATTCTAGAGTTTTGAAAGGATATTATAAAAATACCGTAGAGGTATTACCCATAGTAGAACTGAATAAGAAACATATAATCAAAATAAACGAGTTAGAGAATTCTCCCCATCCTCGAATCGGCATGGCGACTAGAATTGCAGCGGATAAAGGTATCGACTATTTGGTAAATGCATTGCCATTAATTTGGAAGAAATATCCGACAGCCGAGTTAATCATAGTTGGATCTATTAACGCAGTGGGAGAAGAAAAGTATTTAGAAAAACTCAAACCATTGTTTAAGAAATATGAAGAAAAAATACATTTGTTAGGACAAATAGATCCAAACGCAATGCCTTATTATTTTAAAAACATTGATGTTTTAGTTGTGGCCAGTACAAACTCTACCGAGGCTTTTGGCATGGTACAAGTTGAAGCTATGCTAGAGGGGACACCAGTTGTGGCTACCGATTTGCCGGGTGTCAGAGTACCCATTAAAACAACTGGTATGGGTGAAATTGCAAAAATTGCTGATAGTGAAGATTTAGCGAAGAAAATTATCAGTGTGTTAAGCAATGCTAAATCCTACTCCATGGACACTCTCCATAAATTCAATAAACAAAGTGTGATTGAGACAAACCTGAATTTATATAAAGACTTGTTGAAAAGAGATGAATAAATCGATACTGAAGAAATACCTACCATTCCTAACCTTCATCATCTTCTGTATTTATATTATCACCATAGAACTTTCATATTATTTTGATTCCTCATTAGGAAAAATAGGGGTTGTATTATGGTATATGTTGGGAGTCCTACTTATCACGCACACTATTCTTGAACTTTTCAGTTTACTGAAAAAAGTATCTAAAGGCCATTTCATAGTACCACTTGTTATTTTTCTAATATTAAATGTTGTTGGAATCTTCTATATGGCCAGGCCTGAAAACATAAGCTTGGAAGCGACCCAACAGGTAAGTTGTGCAATTAATAATTTCTCAGTTTCGGAAGACTGGGGATATTTTCAAAATTGCTTTCTAGGTTACCCTGCAAGACAATTTTTAATGCCTTTAATTCCTAGCTTAGTTGGTAAAAGTGTCTTCACACTACATCTAGGTAACTATATATACTTCCTAATTGGCCAAGTCTTATTTTTATCGGTCTCAGCAAAATGGATTTCCCCGACTAAAAAAATCCAGGTGTATTTGGTTTCGATGTTATTAATCATTCCTTTTCATTTTCATTTTTTTAACTACTTAAATCTAACCTTCGAACAAGCATTTTATCCAATCGGACTCGGGTTAATTTTGTTTTCAACTTTGTTGAATATGAAGTTACAGATTAACGTCCGCAATATTTTGATTTTCCTAATTTCGGGATTACTTATAATCTCTTCATACACAACTGCACTTGCATATATTCCACTAATATTTTTATTCGGATTGTATTTCCTAATAATACAGAAATCTAGTAAAAAGCATAAAACAATAATTTTGTCATCACTAATTACACTGGCCGTGTCATTAGTAGTATCACTCGCATACAGAGGGGACTTGCGGTTTGAAAATAATAAGGAAGTTCTGGACAAAGAAAAAACGGAGCTAATTGTTCGAACAATCTTCGGGCTCAGTGATGGTATAAATTTTGTTTCTCCAGTTTTTACACTAATTTGGATTCTGACCTTGGTATCTGCACTTCTATTTAAGTTTAGATTGCTTGGGGTTGTATTTCTGGTTTGGGTAATTGCAGTATTCCACTCATCCGTTTCAACACATGGTTACGCAGGTCCTGACATGGTTTTCTCATTATATCGAGCGAGTGTTTTAATCCCACCAATGCTGTTCTTACTACTTTATAATAGAGTTGGTTTTTTCAATAAAAAATATTCTTTAATAGTGGTTTTGATTTTATTGATAAGTGGATTGCTCTTTCAATACGACTATTATAAAACTAAAGCCGATAACAAATCCGTAATACTTTACGAACTATATACTACTCTAAACAGAGAAGTCGAACCCCCAAAGGAAAAGCTTTATCTTTTTGAACTAGACAAAGAACCATTTCTCCCGATACTCAATGGTAGTGGATATTTTATGAAAGATATCGAATTAATTTTTACCAAAGATCTATGTATTATCGATTCTAAGAATTCCGCGATTCTCACAGATAAAGCTATTCCTAATGTAGAATGTGAGAATGAAGTTGATTATAATCAACTTGACCAAAAATCATTAACCATAGAAGGAATAAATGATACTCTTTATTTGTATCAATAATTAAATGAAGAAATATTTAACAAAACTAAATTTTTACGAGATTGTATTACTTGTATTAATTGTTCTTTTAGCTTCTTATTTTAGGTTTACCGGAACAAATTGGGATAATTTTGCACACCTTCATCCTGATGAGAGATACATGACAATGGTAGCCATTGCCGTGCAGTGGCCTGAAGACTTTGAAGAGTATCTTGATCCGCAGACATCTCCACTTTCCCCTTACAACAATAACTTTGGTTCTTACATTTACGGGACACTTCCTCTATTTTTCGTGAAATATGTTGCCGATAGTTTGGAATTAGGCGATTACAACAATCTCCACCTAGTCGGAAGGACCTTGAGCGGAATGCTAGATATTGGAAATCTCTTATTAATATATTTAATTGGCAACAATATCTATAGAAAACGTCTTGGATTAATTGCGGCGTTATTCTATGCAGTAGCAGTTATGCCAATTCAACAAAGTCATTTTTTCACAACAGATACGTACGAAACATTTTTCGCTTTGATTACATTCCTACTATTAATAATTTTTCTAAAGGTTAGATCACCCATGATTAATGTTTCTCTTAGCATTTTAATAGGAATCTCTATGGGACTTGCCCTTGCAAGTAAAATCTCAGCTGCAGTATTTGGATTGATGATTGGTGTTGCTTTAGCTATGAAATTCCTACAACAGTTAAAAAGATTTTCACTTCCAAGAAATATGTTTTATGTTGTTGATTTTGCTCTTCTAATCCTTATCACAATTTATGTCGTCTTCCGGTTAGCCTCCCCATATATATTTAATGATGCTAGTTGGTTGGATATCACCTTGAATAAAAGCTTCCTCGAGTCTCTTAATTTCCAAAGATCTGCGATTACAGGTGAAGTTATATTCCCGCCTTCGATGCAATGGTTCGAAACTACCCCATACCTATTTCCTTTGAAAAATATAATAGTATGGGGACTTGGTATTCCGATAGGAATAAGTGCGATCTTTGGACTTGGATATTTTGTTTATGAACAGATTCTATATCTGAAGCACCATTACAAATTAAAGCAACTTCTTACACCACTTACATCCCCATTATTAATAGCATTTATCTGGATAATTGGTGATTTCATTTACAGAGGCGGAAATTTTGTAAAGTCGTTTAGATATTTACTGGCGATACTCCCATTCCTCACAATTTTTGCAGCTTTAGCAATTTACCAACTAAAGAAAGTCAATAAACGAATTTATTATATTGTTTTGGCATTGGTGTTTTTACCTACACTGCTTTGGGCTTACGCGTTTACGAACATATATAGAACAACCACAACAAGGATTGAAGCATCAGACTGGATTTACGAGAATGTTCCAGCAAATAGTACTGCAGTTGTTGAACATTGGGACGATGGTATACCATTTAAAACGTTGGTACCTCCTCCTCATTTATACAATGCAACTGAACTCGCTGTTTACAATCCAGACGATCATACAAAGATTCCTTATCTTTTCGAAGTACTTAGTAAGACGGATTATATATTTATAAGTAGTGATCGAGCACGAATGACAATCGGAGAGCTTCCTGAGAGACACCCTGTTATGGCATCGTATTATTCCGCTCTTGATGATGGTTCTCTGGGGTATAAATTAATAAAAGAAGTTTCATCTTACCCGCAAATTTTCGGAATTGAAATAAATGATAGTAAAGCAGAAGAAGCTTTCTGGGTATATGATCATCCAACTGTTAGAATATACAAAAAAGAAAGACAATTGCCTATGAATGAATTCTCTTGTGTACTTGGCCGTGAGAAGGGTTCAGTTTGGAGTGAATCTAGATGTGTAAATATAAACGAATTATGAATACGACTATAAATTTAATCAAAAGAATAAAATATTACCTGATTTCTATTAAAACTCTACTTATCAAAGTTCCCCTCAAAGTTCTTTGGAATATGACTTTTAACAAGGAAACAGTGCTAAAACTTGACGACGGTGCCTCATTCAAATTAAGGAACAAATTCGATTTATGGGTTGTGAAAGAAACCTATCTAGATGAAGATTATCGAATTGATGATGACTTGATTGCTGAAAATCCAACTATTATCGATATTGGCGCATATATTGGTGACTACGCAATCTGGGCTGCAAAAAAATACTTGAATTCGAAAGTTTATGCTATTGAGCCTGTTAAAGAAAATTATGATTTAGTTTTAGAGAATATCGAAAACAGTTCACTAAGCAATATTAAGCCCTATCGATTAGCACTTCACAGTTCCGAAACGGAACAATATCTGAAAACAAAGAACATCAGTCTTAGCCAAAGCTTCATTGCACAAAATGAAGAATCCATGGACGAAAAATCTCCAAGTATGTCTCTCAAAAACTTTATGAAAGTAGAAAATATTAAAAAATGTCATATCTTGAAAATGGACTGTGAAGGTTCAGAATATGATATTTTACTTAATTCAGAAATCACATTCCTGAAAGAGAAGTTCGACAATATCATCTTGGAGTATCATACGCATCCCGAATATTCATACAAGGATTTGGTTAAGCATCTTGAATCAGCAGATTTTGAAGTGGAGATAATCGCACCGAAGTTTGAGAATGGAACTGGATTTATGAAAGCAAAGAAGTCTAAATAATTTCCCGAATCTGACTAGCGATTGCCACTCTATCAATTTTATACTTCTCCCACAATTTTCGATGACTTCCAGACTCACCGAAAGTATCGTCTATGCCCACTATTTTTGTAAATACGGGATGATTTTCCGCAACAATTCTGGAAATGCTCTCTCCGGCACCACCCCAAATATTATGCTCTTCTACAATCAACAGTTTTCCTGTTTTACGAACCGACTCTAAAATACCTTCTTTGTCTAGTGGTTTGATGGTATGGAGATTTAATAATTCGACATTTCCACCATCTTTATCTACTTCTAGTACAGCTTGAAGAGTTTCATAGACCATAGATCCAGTTGCGATTACGGTTAATTTATCCCCTGATAAAAGTTTCTGAACTTTTCCAATCTCAGTATGTGCGTCTTCTTTCAGGAAAACTGGAAATTTTTCTCTTGTGAGTTTCATATATATCGGTCCCTTAGCTCTTGAAATCAAATGTGTCATGGTTTTTGTTTGATTGTAGTCAGCAGGATTGACAATTACCATGTTAGGGATAGCTTTCATCATAGCGATGTCACTCTCCATCTGTGCGGATGCTCCATCTGGACCGACATGAAAACCGTAATGAGATGAAACAACTTTGAAATTTTGGTTTTTAATCGAACCGATTCTAATTTGTGCAATATTCAATCCAGGACTAAATGCCGCAAATGAGGTAATAAAAGGAATTTTGCCATAATGGCTCAAACCAATTGCTATACTCGCCATATTCTGCTCTGCAACTCCAATTTGTAAATACCTCTCTGGGAATACCTCCATAAAGTCGTTTAATTTTAACGAACCTGGAAGATCTGCATTCAATACCACAACATCGTCGTTTTCATTTGCCACAGATACAATCGCCACACCAAAAGCTTCTCGAGTTGCCATTTTCTCAAGTTCAGACTCGTTTTTATAGTTTTCTAACAAATACTCCATTTCGTGTTTCTACTAATTAAATTTATCCAACTCTGCTTGAAGTTCCTTAAGTGCTTTCTCGACTTCTACAGGATCGTCTTTCCAATCGTGATATTTATAAAGTCGTTCCATAAAACTTATATCCTCACCTGCTATTGTGTGTGCGATAATCGCGACAGGTTGATCAATATTCTTCACGAAATCAAATATTTGCAATATTTCATTGTAATCGTGACCATTAATATCGAGTGCTATCCAACCGAAACTCTCATACTTTTCTTTTAAATTTCCTAAAGGCATTATGTCTTCTGTATTGCCATCAATTTGGACGTGGTTCCTATCTACAATGACCACAAGGTTGTTTAGGCTCCACTTGTTGGCTGACATTATCGCTTCCCATGTCTGACCTTCTTGATGCTCACCGTCGGAAGTAATCACATAAACTTTATTTGGCTTTGAATCCATCGTCAAACCGAGTGCCATTCCTACTCCTTGTGATAATCCTTGTCCGAGTAGACCACTTGTATTCTCAACTCCCGGAATTCCCAATTTGGGATGACCTTGAAGAAGAGAGTCAATTTTACGTAGATTATTTAGTTCTTCTTTGGGAAAAAAGCCTTTTCTCGCAAGTGCTGCATAAAGTATAGGGCAAACATGCCCGTTTGATAACAAGATGTAATCCCTCTCATCCCAATCAGGGTTAGTTGGATCAAGATTAGCTACTTTGAAATATAGACAAGTTACAATGTCAGCAATACTGAAAGCACCTCCAATATGACCTGAATCAGCCTTATCGAGCATTTTTATCACGTCGATTTTCAACTCATAGGAGAGTTTACGAAGTTTATCTAATTCTTCTTTGCTATAATCCATATTACTTTATTGAAAATTCAACAGATTTTCCACCAAATGATTCTGTATAGAGAAGAGAAAAGACAGTCTCCTTAGCAGGCACTTCATATGTTATCCACCCTCTATGTTCTTGTCCTGCTGGTAGAGTACCAGAAGAAAAAGTGGGTTGTTTTGCTCCTCCAAAAACAACACCATAAGAATAATTGTCTGAGTCCTTTAATTTGAAATTATAGTCCGAATAATAGACAGATTCATCTGAATCGTTAACCATATATAATTCTACCGCGACATACTTCATATCAGTATCTGGTGAATAAAAATCATCCTCCGGCATATATTCCATATCAAATTCGTTAATACTGAGTTTCAAACCATCAAGATTGGCCGTCTCTTCTACATCCAAATATTCGACCTCATCCCTCTGTGGAGTAACTGTATCAAATATCTCTGTAAGTCTATCATTATCTTCTATTATTGTGGGACTTGGAGTTGCGAATAGCGCTATTGCCATAAACGTCCCGCAACAGAAACATAGAAATAGGAATATGGCAATCGCGAGGACTATGAAAATAGTCTTGTTGCTACCAGATTTTTGTATTGGTTGATTTACTTCAGCCTGTTCCATTAATAATGATTAAGAAATAATAATAAATCATATCAAAAATAAGATATTATTATTAGACCTCTTACCTTTTTCTGTTTTTTATGTAAGAATATCTTTTAAATAATCCCCAATATGTCACACAAATTTTATATAGGTGGAGGAAAAACGGCTGATTGGCCAAACCTTCCCACCCAGACTTTCGCGCCCGTTATGGGTCTAAATTACAGAAACGTATTGCTTTTGCAACAAGTTTCTGATGTCAGCTCTCGCAATCAGGTTGACACTTCAGTCAAATTCGGCCCATTCGAGCTGAAAGTTCCAATTATGACAGCTGCCATGGACAGCGTCAGTGGAGAATTGATGATTCGTACACTTCATGAACTTGGTGCACTAGGCACTTTGCCACGTGCGCACACAGAAACAGAGTTCAAAGAAAACCTTGTTATTTGCAAATCACTAGCAGAGGAAAATATTTCATGTGTCTACTCCGTAGGATTAGCGAATGCTACTGAAGAAGCAAATAAATATATTTCAAACGGTGCGAAAGTAATTTTGATAGATGTCGCACAAGGAGGAATGAAAAAAATAGTTGAGCAGGCAATTAAAATTAAAAAGAAATTCCCTAAAGTTCATATGATTGCAGGAAGCATTTGCACCTATGATGTCACAAAAATGTACATCGATGCAGGAATTGATATGATCAAACTTGGTGTCGGAAACGGAAGCGCATGCGATACAAGACAACAAGCAGGCACCGGAACACCTCAGCTATCTGCAATTCTGGATGCAACATTAGCAGATGATGTCACCATCATCGCTGATGGCGGAATAAAATATCCCGGAGACGTAGCATTGTCTCTTGCGGCTGGAGCGGATATGGTGATGAGCGGCTCAATATTTGCTGGGACAACAGAAACTCCTGGAAGAGTAATTAATGGCGTAAAAACATACAGAGGACAAGCCTCAGCAGAATATATGAAAGATCATGGAATTAAAAAAGCGCATAGAAGTATAGAAGGAATCAGTATGAATGTTCCTTACAAAGGTGACGTGAAATATGTTATAGAAAACTTTGCTGCCGGATTACGTTCTGCTTTTAGTTATAGTGGTGCTACAAATCTCAAGGAGTTCCAAGATAGAGCTATTTTTCAATATATTGGAGAGAACACATTTACTAGGGAGAGTCTACCTCAGGTACCCGTAAACTTGCAGTAAGAGTTAAATTAGAATATCATTAGTCATAAATTAATTAACTTTAACAGAAACTAAAATGCCAAAAAGTGTGAATAAACTCGTAAAACAAGCTAGTGTTGTTGCTTCAGCAATAGGAGCAGGAGTTCTAGCCGGTCTTATGCTTGCCCCTAAATCAGGGAAAGAGACCAGAAAAGATATTAAAAACAAACTTGACGAGACTAAAGATAATATCGAAAAAAAAGGTACAGAAGTAAAGACAGATATGAAAGAAAAAACAGAAGAAATGAAGAGAGAAGTCGAGAAAAAAGTCGAAGAATTGAAGAAATAATTTTCAATCCAAAAAACTAAAACACGCATTAAACATGCGTGTTTTTTTATGCTAATCTATATTCATAAATATTATTTTTCCCATTTATGGATAGTTTTGAAAATAGTCCCGACACAACACCAACCCCAGGTGAACAATTAAAACCTACTACTACAAACCCACCAACACCAACTCCCGTATCTGCTACAACTTCAAAAACTAAATCAAAGAAAAACTTACTAGAGATTGGAATACTAATAATCATCCTCGCTATCTTGGGAGGACTTGTTGCATATTATTTAATCTCAAAGAATCAAACAATTTCCATTCCACAAGAGTCAGATACGAATGATCAAGTAACTGGAGAAACAATAACTCAACCTACACTTGTAGTAGTGACACCAACAATCGAGCCAAGAGAATTAAAGGTACTGGCTGACTGTAAGATGCATAATATAAACCAAGATGGAGAATTGTCTGTTTTATACGAGAAAGAAGAATTATGTGATTATAATAATCTCATAATTGACGATACCCAGCAATATATTGCTGTTTGGGGTAATTCACGCAAGCTACTAAAAGTATCTCATGGGACCCTTAATGATTTACCAGAGAATTTATCATTTGGATACTACCATCCGACAAGTAAAAATCTATACACGAAATCTTTTGAAGAAACTTCATCCGTTTTGTACAAAGGAACATTGACCAATCCAAAAGTAACCAAAATATTTGAATTTGAACTAACAATGGGAGGACGCGGACCAATGGCAGAAGACGACGGTTACATCGCTCCAAACAGTTCAGAAAGTTACATAATTTATCAAGATACAACTACAAATGATTTCTTTACTGAATCGAAACTAGTGCCTCCAAGCTACAATGGAGGTATGGTTGTTTTTACATCAACAGGTAGTAAATTAATTGAAGTTGAGGGAGCATTTCGGACTCGTTGGATTGACGATAGTTCACTTGTCACATTGGTAAAAAACGAGAATAACACACAAGTGACCATAAGGAAGTACACAATCACACCAGATGGTAAGTTCAGTTTCGTAGATTTGTATCGTATTAATGATAAATCAACTTTTGGAGAAATCTATAATATTGACATAAGTAATAAAACTGCCCTACTAAACGTTTATAAAGAGGAAAAGCATTTGGCTTACATAGCAGATTTGTCTGGTGATACCACAACTCTAGTGAAGTATTCAGACATTCCTGCAAATTCACATCTAATGGGTAATGAAAATTTACTTGGTTATGGTTTAACCGAATGTGATCCAACAAAGGGACTCGAACAACCAGAAGAATTATCATGTCCTGTGGCAGACTGGGTTTTCGATGATTACAAAACAGATATTAGAATATACAACTTAGTCACAAAAGAGAAAAAGACCCTACTCAAACTAGACGAGATGTATTTACTCTAAAATAAGGACTACTTAAAATAAGGCACTCTCCACCATTTAATTGGGTCGACGAATCTGTAGTCTCGATTTAATTTCGAGATTTTATCATAATCCTCTGGAGTCATCTCGAAATCAAGGGCTTGTTTGTTTTCTTTGATTCTAGCCTTTGTGGTACTTTTCGGAATGATTACAACATCTCTACTGATACCCCAATTTAATGCAATTTGAGCAGGTGATTTTTTATATTTCTTTGCAAGTTCCAAGATAACATCATCTTCCAACAAGGAATCCTCACCTTCATCTCGTCCGCCAGGTGAGCCCATTGGCGAATACGCGGTTACAAGAATATCTTCGTGTTTCATATATTTCAGGAACAAATCCTGTGTATTGTATGGATGAACTTCGATTTGATTAACTGCAGGGCGTATTTTCGCATAAGAAAATAACTCAAGCATCAACTGAGTTGAGAAATTTGAAACTCCAATAGATTTTACCAATCCTTTTTCGACTAGATTCTCCATCGCTTCCCAAGTTTCTCTAAGTGAGACATTTTCAGTTCTGATGTAACCCTCACTATCTAATGGTTCATTTTCCTCACCGCATTCGAAATCAATTCCCCAGTGAATCAAATACAAATCAAGATAATCAAGTTTCAGATCTTTGAGAGTTTTTCGGCAAGCCTTCTCAACATTTTCTTTTTTGTGCTTTGTATTCCATAACTTGCTGGTGATAAAAATATC
>CALMQQ010000102.1 GCA_937871845.1 uncultured bacterium | reverse complement strand
GGTTAGCGCTCACGACGTTTCATATTTTTATTGGTCTAGTGATAAATCTGTATATGGAGTAAATACATTTTCTACAGCATCAAATGGGGTTTTAAACATAAATATGGAGAAAGTTGAGATGATAAAGACGATAAAAGAGGAAAATAACATCGATTATTTAATAATTTATGAAAGTTGGGGGATTGAATACACCAACAATGCAAATTCACACCAAGTTGATCTGGCACATGCTCTTATCGACAACGGAGCCGACTTAGTTGTTGCAAGCCATCCTCACTGGGTGCAAAATATTGAGTTTTACAAGGGTAAGCCGATTTTTTATGCATTGGGTAATTTTATCTTTGATCAAACTCATACTTTACCAACCAGGCAGTCTGTAGTAGCTAATCTTAATTACTACAATGGACAGCTCGGAAATATCGAGATAATTCCTCTTCAAACATGTGGTTATCATCAGACGAAGAACGACCTCACGAAGGAATATCTCGATGGAAAAATAACTCTGGAGCAACTTCAAAGCAATCCAGAAAGCGAAGGTTGTGTCTGGTGGCAACCTAGAAAAGTTTCAGAAGACACAGAAGAGTATAAACAAATCCTGGATCGATTATTCGAGTTCTCCACCTTCTAAAAAGTGATATAACTTTCCATTTGAGTTTAGATGTTGTTGTGATATTATCCTCATATATTACTAACTATTCTCATGCAAAATGATGTAGTAGAGAATCCAGTTATTAATCATCCAAGTGAACATCGAATTTAATAAATTCGGAAATATAAATTACACTTTTCAAAATGAACCCAGAAGTATTTGAAGTCCCAAGGACATTAGTCTCAACGCTAACAGCAGTGTTAAACAAAGCTCTCTTATATGGAATACCCGTGGATTTCAATAAAAGAATCGACGGTATAGATATATCAATGACAAGGGAATTTAATCCTGATAGTCAATATAATTTAGATACTAGAAGTGTATCACTTGAAAAGGGTATTTATAGGTATGACCACAATGTAGAAATACAGAAACTTCCTAGTAGGGAATCTTGTAATTTATATTATCTCATGTATATTTCTGGTCGTGTAGTAAGTAACATTATTGGAAGTGGAAACCAGAGTCAATTACAAATACTTTCATTAAATCATACTTATCCTTCGCCAATCGATAAATTTAGAGACTTTGGATTTCTCCAAAGACCTGCGCCTGATGATACTCGGAGTAGGAGATTGTTCTGAAGTTTTGCTTCCATAGTTAATCTTTGACAAAATGCGACAGAGTTGCAATAATTGTGTGGTAATTTAACAATATCTATGAAAAAGCTGATTCCTGTAATAATACTATTGATAATAGCCCTAGTTGTGGTTGTTATTTTGACTCGGAGTGATAATAATAATGATGAATTAACTATTGTTACGACTTTTTATCCACCTGCAGAATTTACTTCCCAAATAACTAAAGATAAATTTAAAGTAATCAATATCACTTCAGATGGTATTGAACCTCACGATTTCGAACAAAGTCCTCAAGATATCGTAAAAATTCAAAGTGCCGACTTGTTCATCGTAAACGGGAATGACTTCGATCATTGGGCGGAGGAACTTGTTGAGGATAATAAAGAGATAAATTCGATTAACTTAAGTGAATATATTACGTCAGAACTCGGAGACGACCCACATTTCTGGCTTGATCCAGTTTATGCGATTGATTTGGTAAAAACTATTTCTGAGAAAATTGTAGAAATTGATGAACACAACAAAGAATTTTATTTAGAAAATACTCAAAAATACATTGGTGAGTTAAATAAACTTGATCAGGATTTTCGAGTTGGACTGGAAAATTGTTCACAAAGAAAGATTGTGGTATCACATGATGCGTTTGAGTATTTAGGTGATAGATACGACATCGAAATTATCAATATTTCTGGAATAACTCCAGAAGAAGAACCATCAGCAATGAAATTAGCAGAAATTAGTGATAAAGTTAAAGAATATAATATTAAATACATCTTTTACGAAACTTTGGTAAGCCCAAATTTGGCAAATACAATTGCTCAGGAAACGGGAACGGAGACGCTGGTATTAGACCCAATCGAAGGTCTGTCAAATGTGGATGTACAAACAGGTGAAAATTATTTATCAATAATGAAGAATAATTTGAATAATTTGAAATTAGCTATGAATTGCGAATGAAAAATAACGTGATTATCAGTATTAAGAACTTATCATTTTCATACAATTCAAATAAAGTTCTAGACGACATAAATATTGATATAGAGAGAGGGGCATATCTTGGGTTAATAGGCCCAAATGGTGGAGGTAAATCCACATTATTAAAGATTATTCTTGGTTTACTAAAGCCAGATTCGGGTCGAGTTGAATTTGCAGGTGGAGTAAATCCAAGATGTTCTGATGATTGTAGGATTGGTTATGTACCACAGAGAATAAGCCAAGATTATCAAGATTTGCCTGCAACCGTCTTTGATATTGTCGAAAGTGGCTTGGTGGCAAAGGAGGAAATCTTCAAATTACAAAAGAATCGAAACGAAGTCATAAATGATGCCATAAAATTAGCGGGGTTGAAAGGTATGGAAAATAAACTAATAGGGGAGTTGTCTGGTGGACAGAGACAAAAAGCATTTGTAGCAAGAGCGTTGGCATCTCACCCGCAAATTTTGATATTAGATGAACCATTCGTCGGAGTTGATTTATCTTCGCAAGATGAATTTTATAAGTTTCTGCGAAAATTGAACATCGAAAAAGGATTAACCATCATCTTCGTGTCTCATGACATTGATATTATCTCTGCACAAGCGAAGCAAATCATTGCTTTAAATAAGAAGATTGTTTATACGGGACAAGCAGTAAAGGTGAACGAAAAAGAATTAGTTGATAATATTTACGGACAAAAATTTACACATATCCATCATGATCGCTGATATTTTCGAAATCCTACAATACGATTTCATGGTAAGAGCTTTTTTAGCAGGCATCATTGTCAGTTTAATCGCTCCATTGATGGGATTCTTTTTGGTGATAAGAAAATTCTCATTGATGGTAGATACTCTTGCACATATATCACTAGTTGGTGTGGCTGGTAGTTTATTATTCCAATTCAATCCTTTGTTTGGAGCGATGTTAGTGTCAGTTGGCGCTGGAATTGCGATGGATAGATTGCGAAGTCTGAAAAATATTTTCTCTGATACTGTTATGGCTATTTTTATGTCTGGTGGACTTGCGTTAACTTTGATACTTTTCAGTCTGGGTAATGGAATTGGTGTGAATATGCTTAATTACTTGTTCGGAAGCATTACGACCATCACTCAAAGTGAAATTCTATTGTTTGTAATTCTTGGAATTATCGTTTTGATTACTGTTTTTCTTCTTCGTAAAAAGCTTTTCTTGATTTCTTATGATGAAGATTTGGCAGTGATTAACGGAATGAACACAAAATTGTACAACGCCCTATTTATGTTATTAGTCGGAGTGACGATTTCGCTTGCAATAAAAGCAATTGGTGCTTTATTAATGGGGGCTCTAATGATAATTCCAGTTGCAAGCGCAATGCAATTAGGTTACGGGATGAATAAAACTCTGTTATATTCGATAATTTTCTCTCTAACAAGTGTGATAGCGGGAATCACTTTCTCTTTCTATCTGGATCTTCCAAGTAGTGCGGTGATAGTCTTAATGCTACTTCTCTTCTTCGTTAGTTCTGTCTTATTCAAGAGAAGTTATGCCTGAAAATGGTATAGGGCAAGAAATTCCAAATGATTATTATGCTGGTGAAGTGCCCATTGGTATGTACAGCATAGATTTTAAAAATAAAATACAAAGACATGAGAAAATGTTTTTTGAACTTAAATTTTACTCAAATCCGATAGGATATTTAGCAATAAATGAAGAAATGTTTTGTTTAGGAGCGAACCAACCAATCCGACCATTAAGAGGTCGTAACAAACTGATAGTGCCAAGATATTGCCCTCGGTCAACTTTAATGTACAATCTAGAGAGTTTTCCCAATAGAAAATTAGGTGAATTGTTCGTATATATGAATCCTAGGTTGACTGTCCTCCACGGTGAATATACTCTGGATAATGTTGTTCCTTATATGCTTCAAATAATAGAATCATAAATATTTAAAAAAACCTCTCCATCTCTCTTTTTTGTGTATTCCTAATAATATTTTTAAAATTTTTCATTTTACTATATTGACATTTAACTTAGCTCGTTATAAGATACCTCGTATAGCGATATAGTCAAAATGAAATTATCCAAAGAAATAATAAAAGGTTCACTTCCATTAGTAATCCTTGAGATTCTCTCTGATGGTGACGAATATGGATACAATCTCGCCCAAGAAATCAGAAAGCGTTCGAATGATTTGTTAAAAGCTGGCGATGGAACTCTTTACCCTGCTATGTATAAATTAGAAAATAAGAAATTGATTAAATCATACTGGAATGAAGACTATGCTCCTAAAAGAAAATACTATCACATCACAAAAGAAGGTAAATCATATCTAAAAGAACATAAAGAGGAATGGAGAGAGTTTATAAAAATGTTGCAAGAGAATTTTAAATTTAGTGTGGCGCTATGAACAAAGAAGAATGGCTTGATTCCCTAAATAATAAGCTATGTCTACCTGATGAATACAGTAAAGAAATTGTGGCAGAGTTCGAGTCCCATCTTTATCAATCACAATATGACTCGAAGTTCGAATTAAAACAATTAGGGAATATTAATTTATTAATTAACCAAATTATGAAGTCCAAAAAAATTTCAACTCTCGATTTACTAAAATTGAGAAGTACTTGGTCACTTGTTTCTTTAATAATCGCACTTCTAGTAATTCCTTATGTTGTATTGTTTACTCTATACAATACAATAGTGAGTTGGGTTTACTCGATTTTCTTTCGATACACTTCAGATGTAATGGGGAATTTGTGGCTAGGAGGTTTTTGGATATGTATTGTGGTTTTACTTGTTGTATTGAGTTTCTCTTTAACAAGAATTTTACAAAAATGGAAATATGAAAAACAAAGACTATTATCCTTATCAATAGCGTTTTTTCTCATATTACTATTTTCAATCAATAGTATATACTTCTGGGAATTTTCTGAGAAGTCTTTAATCTATGCTTTTGTTAGTATATCAACACTGTTCGTAATGGCGTCTGTTTATTATAAAACATCAATATTTTTTGTAAGTAAGTTTAAACATATTTTGGGTAATGCATTAACTTACGTATTAGTAATTCTGTTAGCATTCTTAATCTTTCTTCCCGTAATTTTATTTAATGACAAGATGGTAAGTGCTGTAGCTACTATTTGGTATTATGACACAATACATTCTGCTGAAAACATAGCAAGAGAAATTGATGTTCAACTAGGTGATGGAAGTTTTGATTTGAATACTTACACCTCCACAGATTTACAAAAATTCGGAAAAATCTCAGAAATGACTGTGTCTGAATGTTGGGATGTTGATAATGATCCAAATACACAGGGTTGTAACTACGATAAAGAGAGTCGGGTATTAGATTCCATGAGTTGTAGTAAGGATGAAGAATTGCCTTCATGTAAAGAATTTATTATTTGGGAAGATTCCCTGATACTAAGGAGTTATAGAGTTCAAATTTACGATATTTTTGAATGCTATACAGACACTAATCAAGATGACTTTAAATTCCAGTGTTTCTTTAGAGTTTATTAAACTACTAAGTGAAATGGAGTTGTTAGAAAAAGCGTTCCATCTCTATAAAATCGTGATATTTGCCATCAATAAATAATTCGGCGTGGAGTACTCCAGCGTCAACAAATCCCACTTTCTTATATAAGTTGTGTGCTGGGAGATTAGAAGACACCACCGAAAGTTTAGCCTTGTGGAATCGTTCTTTTTTATGTAAGTAATCAAGAAGTGTGGTAACTAATTTGTATCCTACACCTTTGTTTTGTTTGTCTGAAAAAACGAACATGCCTACAATAGAAACAATATGTGAGACTTTCTTTCTATTGTTCCAGATTCCTGACACACAACCAATCATCTGACCATCTTCGTAAGCACAAAACATAACCGAGTCTTTTTCTGTCTCAGAGGCTAAAATATAAGACTTCCATTCCTCATTTGATTTATCAAGCTGTTCATCATAGCTTGATGCGAATGCCAAAGGGTATTCGTGAAGACTTTTGAGTCGTAATTCTTTAAATTGTTCCCATTCTTCTACTTTTGGTTTGCGGATTTCTATTGCCATATTATAGCTCGATTAAAATTATTCCTGTTGCAACAACAATTATACCTAAAACTTTTTGGAATACATCAACTTTGCTGAATTTCTCTTCACTTACTTTGGGAAGAAATTTCGCTATGAATACAGCAATAAGAAAGACAAAAATAGCGTTTATGCTATTTGTTACTTGAACTAGGGCTAATGGAGCTATCATTGTTGCATATCGGAAAAGAATCGTTGCTGACATCTGCATGTATTCGTTTGGTAGATTATATGAGAATACTTTTCTTGGATCCTTTTTTATTGCAGATACAAATTGTTTTCTATAATTCGGAACAGCGAGTATTAATACTATACCGGTAAGCATTGCACCAAAAATTTCAAAGAAAACAGCAGACCAGAAGTCAAAATTTATCGCAAATAATTTAAAAATTAACGAAGATGACGAGAAGAGTATGACAGCACCAAACATCAAGGTAAGTACCTTCTTTTTGACTCTGAACTTTCCATTCTCAATATGCATCATAGTTAATAAACCACCAGTCAATACTATTATTGCCCCTAATGTTTGTTGAAAGTTTAGGATTTCTCCAAGAAAAATGATTCCCAAAAAATATGTTGTTGGTGCAGATAACTGCCAAAGTACGCTTATTTTGGTGGTTTCTTCAATACGTAATGCATACAAATATAGCAGTGCTCCAATTACATAGAATGCACCAATACTTGTCACTAACAAGGCTTGATTGAATGGTGTTGATAAAATTTGTGGATTGAAGAGTAGAATAATTGGTAAAAATATTGCATTCACCATCGAGGTGAAAATCATCATTGCTCCGACACCTCCTTTGAAAAATTTGCCAAGTAGATATTTATCA
>CALMQQ010000101.1 GCA_937871845.1 uncultured bacterium | reverse complement strand
CAAGATTTTTATGAAACCAGCAGCTCCTGGAACTGGAGTAATTGCAGGTGCATCTATGAGATCTGTTCTCGAACTTGTCGGTGTAAAAGACATCCTAACTAAAATTATCGGTGCTTCAAACCCTATTACTAATGTTTACGCAACAATTGAAGCATTACAATCAATGAAATCATGATACATAACTATTTACTAAAGACAACTAAAAACAAAAAAAGAATTGGAAGAGGATATGGCTCAGGAAAAGGAGGTCATACCGTTGGTCGTGGATCAAAAGGAGCAAAATCTCGAACAGGCTATAAACTTGCTAGAAAAGGATTCGAAGGAGGTCAGATGCCTCTGTCTCGCAGAATCCCTAAATTAAAAGGTTTTTCACGAGCATATTTCCAACTTAAAAATAAAGTTGAAATTGTAAAAATTGAAAAATTAAACGATTTCAAAGATGGCGATACAATCAATGTCGAAAAATTAAGAGAAGCAGGGTTGATTAGTGAGAAAGGAAAAAATGTAAAAGTGAAGATTCTGAATAATGGCGAATTAAAAAAGAAAATCACAGTTGAAAATATTGCCGTATCCAAATCTGTACAAGCACAAATCGAAAAAGCAGGTGGCAAAGTTCTCTAAGTAACGTTTAACATAAACTAAATGAAACTTTCAAAATCACGACTTAAACTCCCCAAATTGAATGTCAGCAGATTCAAAAATAGAATCACACCTAAGCCAAAATTTTCAAGTACAACCGATAAAGATCAAATCTCTTTAAGTGAATCATTGAGATCTCCAGAGATTAGAAAGAAAATCTTGATTACTGTCGGTTTGGTTGTTGTTTATAGAATATTAGCAGCTGTACCTCTTCCAGGTATTGATACTCAATTATTTGCTGAAGCATTCGGTAACAATCCACTAACAAATTTCTTCTCAATAGTTACTGGAGGACGATTAGATAATCCTTCAGTAGTTGCGATAGGTTTGGGAGCATACATTAATGCTTCAATTGTATTGCAATTACTCACATCAATTATCCCTAAATTAGAAGAATTATCCAAAGAAGGTGAAAGAGGAAGAACCGTTATTAACCAATACACTAGGATATTAGCCGTTCCATTAACTGTGGTTCAGGCCGTAGTGATTTATTCAGTATTAAAAAGTGTCACTGCGACAGTACCTCAATTAGCAGGTCTACTTGATAATGTAACAAATTTCGATATTGTTACGATGGTTGTCTCACTTACTGCAGGAAGTATGGTTTTGATGTGGCTTGGAGAGCTCATAACTGCTCATGGAATTGGAAATGGAATCTCGATAATCATCACTATTAGTATCCTTACTGTTGTTCCTAATCTAGTTGCTAGAGATTTTGTATTTTTATCAAATGATATTGAACTACTCAAAAATGGAAATTTTAATGTATTAATCAATGATAACTTCAAATTGATATATTTCTTCATAGCGGGTTTTTACTTGCTGATTATGAGTATTGTGTATATCAACGAAGCAGTTCGAAAAGTGACTATACAATACGCGAGAAGATTTAGAGCAGCAGGAGTTCAAGCAACTTACCTACCATTAAAATTGAATCAGGCTGGGGTTATGCCCGTTATTTTTGCTTCGGCATTATTATCATTTCCTCAGATTATTGCACAATTGTTAATTGGCACGGCTGATTCTGAGTCTAGGCTATATAGTATAGGAACTAAAATCAACGAATCGTTTTTAGGTAATAATTCAGCTTTTCTTAATAGTGGAGATTTCTTGAGAGATAGTGTTTTGTATCTTGTGACTTTCTTTTTAATGATTGTAATCTTCTCATTCTTCTATACATTTGTCACCTACAAACCAGCTGACACAGCCGACAATCTTAAGAAAAGTGGTGGTTTTATTCCAGGGTTGAGACCGGGTAAAGTCACTCAGAAATATATTACAAATGTACTTATAAAATTGACAGTAGTAGGAAGTCTTTTCTTAGCAACAATTGCTATAATTCCTAACTTGGCTAGACTTACACCCCAGGGTGCAAACCTAGCGATTTTATCAGGTATTGGAGGGACAAGTATATTGATTGTGGTAGGTGTGGTTTTGGATACTATTAGACAGATGAAATCACTTACTGTCACTAGAAGTTACGAGCAATACAAATAAGTGGCAATCAAAATTAAAACAAAAAAAGAAATTGCCATCATGAAATCAGGTGGCAGTATTCTAGCTGAAATATTAAACACACTCGCTGAGACGGTAAAACCTGGTATCACTACCAAGGAATTAGACGATAAAGCGGGAGATCTTTGCAAAAAATTTAATGTATTACCTGCGTTCAAAGGTTATCAAGGGTATGAAGCCAACATCTGTACTGGCATAGATGATGTTGCTGTTCATGGAATCCCAAGTCCTGAAGAATACACAGTTGAAGGTCAAATTATAAGCATCGATATGGGAATTATCTATCAAGATTTCTATCTGGATTCAGCATTAACGGTTCCGGTTGGAAAAGTTGATGATAATGCAGTCAGACTTTTAGAGACTACAAAGCTTGCTCTATCAAAAAGCATTGAGCTTTCTGTAGAAGGAAACACTGTTGGAGATATAGGATATGCAATTCAAACAATTGCTGAGTTGGCTGGTTTCAATGTAATAACTCAAATGACAGGACACGGAATTGGTAGAAAACTCCATGAAGAGCCATACATACCATGTTTTGGAGAGCAAGGAGATGGACCAGTATTGAAAGAAGGTATGACTATTGCAATCGAACCTATGATAAATGAAGGACTCTCTGAAATTGAGATATTGGATGATGGCTGGACAACCTTAACAGTTGATGGAAAAAGATCAGCTATCTTTGAACACACAATCGCAGTAGGCAAAACCAAAGCAAAAATATTAACAAGATAGGTTGTCTATAAAAACTCTATCTGCTATAATCCTATATCGCTTATGGCTTTCAGGTTTTGATAAATAATATAGCGATTGAGTAACTGCGAGATTCGCATTTACTGTGATGTGGCTTTATTGCCGCAATTTTTTATTTAGAAATATTGTTAGTTAATGGTATCTGATAAGGATAAAATTTTTAAAGTTCGAGGGACAATTATTGAAACTCTCCCAGGAACAAAATTTAAGATTGAAATTGACCTAAAGGGTGACAAGCATGTAGTAATGGGACACATATCAGGTCGAATGCGAATGCATTATATTAAATTACAAAAAGGTGACGAAGTAGAACTCGAAATGACACCTTATGATTTAACTAAAGGAAGAATTACATATAGATTCTAATGAAAGTAAAAGCATCTGTTAAAAAACGCTGTGAACACTGTTACATTGTTAAACGTTCAAAAGCAAACGGTAATAAAATAGTTTATATATACTGCAAACGTGACCCACGTCACAAGCAGAAACAAGGTTAATTATTAAATATGGCAAGAATTGCTGGCATTAGTTTGCCTTTAGAGAAAAAAATTGAATATGCATTACCCTATATATACGGAGTTGGTCATACAACTTCAAAGAAGATTTTAGAACAGACAAACGTAGATCCAAACAAAAGAGTAAAGGATTTATCTGATCAAGAAATCAAAAGAATTTCAAATGCACTCGCAGAGAAAACACTAGAAGGAGATCTTAGACAAACAGTATTTAGAAATGTTAAAAGACTTAAAGACATCAAAAGCTACAGAGGAATTAGACATAAATTAGGACTTCCAGTTCGAGGTCAACAAACAAGAACAAACGCTGTAACTAGAAAAGGAAGAAATATCGCAGTCGGAGGATTGAAGAGAAAACTAGAAAAAACTTAAATCTATTTTTATTATAAACTACTTAAAAGTGGCTAAAGCAGGTAAAAAAGACAAAAAAGAAACAAAAGCAACCGGAGCAAATACTGGAAGCAAAAAGTTCAAAAACAAAAAGAAAAAGAAACTTAGTGTTCAAAAAGTAAAAGTTTTCATTTCTTCAAGTTATAACAATACTATGGTGACCATCACAGATTACGATGGTAATGTTTTATCTTGGAGTAGTCCAGGAGCAGTTGGTTTCAAAGGTTCAAAGAAAAGTACTGCATTTGCCGCAACAAAAGCAGCAGAGGATGCTGTAGCAAAAGCTCAGAAATTTGGAGTTACAACAGGCACTGTGATTGTAAAAGGTACAGGAATGGGACGTCAAGCAGCTGTAAAGGGTTTGAGGACAGGAGGACTTAGATTGACATCACTATCAGATCACACATCTATCCCTCATGGTGGTACAACACCTAGAAAAAAACCAAGAGGTAGTTAATTCTTTATAAGTAGATAATTAATAATGGCAAGATATACAGGACCAAAATGGAAAATTAGTAGAAGAGAAAATTACGATATCTTCGGTAATGAATCATGGAGAAAGAGACCAAATCCACCAGGAGTACACACTACTTCAAAATCTAGACCTTCAAACTATGCAGTTCAGTTTAGAGAAAAGCAAAAAGTGAAGAGAATTTACGGTTTGATGGAGAAACAATTCAAAAAAATCTATCAAGATGCTAGTAAAGCCACAGGTAATACTGGAACTAGAATGTTGCAGTTATTGGAACTTAGATTAGATAATGTTGTTTATAGACTCAAACTTGCAAAAACCCGAAACCAAGCAAGACAATTTGTCACTCATGGACACGTAACAGTTAATGGAGAAAAAGTAACTATTCCATCATACACATTGAAAGTTGGAGATCAAGTTGCTTTGGAGGCAAAATTCCAAAAAGAAGATCATATCAAGGTGATGCAAGCTGAACTTAAAAATGTAAAAGTTCCAGAATGGCTAAAAGAAGGTCAAGTTAAGACATTGCCAACAAGAGACATGCTTGATCAAGGAATTGAAGAACAGCAAATTATTGAGTTCTATTCACGATGATAATTATTTTAAATTAGATTTAATAACATGATTTCACTTGATAAATTTAAAGTTAAAGTTGTAAAAGACGATCCAGGACTTGGACAGATTCAAATCGGTCCACTCCCAAGCGGATATGGTCATACACTGGGTAATACATTGAGAAGAATTCTTCTTTCTTCCGTTCCTGGAGCAGCTGTAACTTCAGTAAAGATTGATGGAGTAAAACATGAATACACAAGTATGGACAATGTTCAAGAAGATGTGATTTTCGTTATTTTGAAGCTCAAAAACTTAGCTATTAAGAAATATAGTGATGATCCTACAACTCTTACATTAAATGTTAAGGGTAATAAAGATAAAGTTACTATCGTTACAGCTAATGATTTTGATGTTCCAAGTGATGTAGAAATCATAAACCAAGATTTGGAAATCACAACTCTTACAGGCGATACTTCATTGAAACTTGAAGTTGTAGTAGAGAATGGTGTTGGATATTCATATGCAGACGAAGAAAGACGAAAAGAAATTGGAGTAATTCCAGTCGATTCAAACTTCAGTCCTGTAAATAGAGTAGATGTAAATATTACAAAAGCTAGGTTGGGTGAATACACTGATCTTGATCAAATAGATTTGGATATTTATACAAATGCTACAGTTACAGCTTCCGAAGCATTGTTGAAAGCTGGTGAAATCTACGATGAGATGGCAAATAGACTACTAGCTCAATTTGGTGGTGACCCAATATTAGCTGAGGAGAATATAATCAAGGAAGAAGCTGATCATGAATTAACAGAAGATAAGATTTTAGTAAGCCAGCTTAATCTCTCAACTAGATTAACCAACGCTTTACTAAATTCAGGTATCAGTGATTTGAGAGGTTTGGCAGGACTTCCAAGAGAAGAAGTTGCAAACTTCAAAGGTATGGGAAAGAAATCAATGACCGAGTTAGAAGATATCATGTCTGATAAAGGATTAACATTTGAAATCAATTAATAGATGAACAATAGACCGAAAATAACAAAACTAGCAAGTAACAAAGCTCACTCGGAATCATTAAAAAGGAGTCTACTAACTGATTTAGTTACTTACGAGTATTTAGAAACAACGGCTAGCAAGGCGAAAGCGATAGTTCCCTTGTTCGACAAGATGATTAATATTGCAAAAGAAAAGAACAAAAGACATGCAGAAATGAAATTAAATAAAATTTTATTTAATAAATTAGCTACCGACAAAGCAATAAACATTCTTGCAAAAAGATTGGATGATTCTGATGGTGGCTACCTTAATTTGTACAAAACAGGTCTAAGAAAAGGAGACAATTCTCCCATGATAAAAATGATTGTAAAAGGTTATGTATACAAAGAAATTGGTGCGAAAAAAACAACTAAAAAATCAAAGAAAAAAGAAACCACATCGTCTGAATCAAAGAAGTATGAAGTAAACGAAATAAAAGACATGTCACAAGCCAAAAGCCAAAACATGGAAAAAGGTGCACAAGGTAAAGCTAAATCTAGATCAGGAATATAATAATAATGAAAAACACTACAGTAATTAAAAAACAGGACTTGAATAAACAATGGTACTTAGTTGATGCAAAAGGTGTCCGACTAGGAAGATTAGCTACTTACTGCGCTAGTATTTTGATTGGTAAGAATAAAACAACAAAAACAACAAACATGGTTGGAGGTGATGCATTAGTCATTATCAACGCTAAACAAGTTGATGTATACAAAGATAAATTAAAAAAGAAAATGTATTATACCCACTCTACATATAGAGGTGGATTCAAAGAAGTCCCTCTCGAAGAAATGCTAGAGAAGTTCCCAGAGAGAGTTATTGAAAAAGCAATCTCAGGAATGTTACCTAAAACTAAATTAAGAGACGAATTTTTAAACAACCTTTATGTTTATGCTGATGAAAAACATAAACATGAATCACAAAAACCAGTTAAACTTGAAATTAAAACCAAATGACAGAGACCAAAAAAGATACAAAACCAAAAGCCACAAAAGAAGTGAAAGCTGAACCAAAAGCTAAAATAGAGAAATATTACTACGCTCTAGGAAGAAGAAAAACAGCTGTAGCTACAGTGAGATTGTTCGAATCAAAAGGTACGAGCACTATAAATGGTATGGAGCTGAAACAATATTTCCCACTTAAATCAGACCAAAAAGTTGTAAACGGACCACTAATTCTTCTCGAAAAATTAAGTGACTTCTATTTCACATCTAAAGTTAA
>CALMQQ010000100.1 GCA_937871845.1 uncultured bacterium | reverse complement strand
CAGTATGGTGAAATGTCATTATATAGTTCAAGTCTTTTGATGCAGCTCCATCTAAATACCTTGCAGTACGTGTATGGGCTTCAGTTTTTTCTGTTGACTCTGCCCTATCGTTAAATCTCACTGTAAGTCTTTTCGGGGTTTCTTCTTCGATTCTCACTTCTTCCCCTAAACTCTCATCGGTTACAACCTTGGATGTTTCCTTTGGAATTACTTCCTCTACAATGGTAAGTTCATCGGTTTTTAATTGTAACGAGTATAAAAGTAATTCTTCAGAGGCAAATTTCAAACAATAATAGCCTTGTTCAGTACTGAGTTCGACCCTTGTTCGGTCCACTTGCCTGTCAGAATCACCTTCTTTCCCAAGCAGTAATAAATTATTTATATTTCTAGTAAAGGTGGTGAGTGCTTCTCCTTCCAATGAAGTCCCTGATGTTATGTCAGCAATAATATCTTTAATTATCGCGTCTTCTTTTTCTCTTGTTAGTATCTCCTGTTCTTCATCAGAAAGTTTTTCGGATACCTCTAAATACTGATCATACATCCTGGCTTGCTCTTCAATTGTAAGTGATGGTCGCTTTTCTTTAAAGTCCTCTTCTTGACCAGAATCTTCTTTTTTGGGCTCGATTTTTACATAATCTATTCCCAATTCTGTTTGATTGGTTGCTTTTCTTTGTTGATTAATTTTCTCTATGCCCTTTTTAAAGCCTTCATACTCAGTGATTATAAATCTAGAGGTGTTTTCATTCCTTCTCCTAAAGTAATCTTTATATGCTTCCATTTGGTAACGGGCTTCCTGAAGATTTCTTTCAGTAGCACGATCGGCTTTCTCTGGAACAGTCAATCTGTATTGCTTAAATAAATCCTCGATTTCTTCTTCGGTTACGATGTCGGTCGGATTAAGAGAAAATGTAAGACCCTCAATAGTTTCGTCTAATAGCTCTTGTCTAGCTTTTACTGCGGTCATATTGTATGAAAATATTATTTCCTCCAATATGTCTAATTTTTCTTTTGAATCTCTTTGAATATCTTCGTCACTTGGGGGTTCTTCAATTTCTGGTGCTTCCAGGAGTTCAGCTGATGTTTCTACGGTGATTTTTTCTGAAGCTACAGTCGATTCTCTTATTTCTTTGATATCTTCTTCATGAATGTCATCTAAAGTTATCACATTTTTTTCTAGTGCTCTTCTAATATATGAGAATTCTTTTCTTTTGAAAAATTCTTCCATTTGTTTTGGGTCCTCAGTTCCAGTTAGTTTCCCAAATCTTTCTTTTAACTGATTCAAAGCGGCTGCACTTTTATCCGTATCTTCTGCTATCTCCTCCGTCTCTATCTCTTCAAGCTTTAATTCTGTTACATTTTCCTCTACTTCCTCCTCAAAGCTTTTGGATTCCCCTTCTTTTAATTTCCTTTCTGCAGATCTGGCGAGTGCCCTACCAGCTAATTGAACAGATTTAAATTCAACCTCATCTTGTTTTGACTGTGTAGTTTCCTGTGGTGCTGACTCTAATTTGGTTTTTGCTTTTCTAATTGCATCCATTTCTGTGGATGTCAGGGGTTCGTTTCTATTTAGCTTCTCTTGTGCTGATTTTGCCATTTGTTGCAAACCGCGCAGACCGAGAACGTATGATTGAAGACTTACGGGTAATTTGTTTCTGTCAGTTCCCTGGATAGTAGATGCGTTCTTTAAAACTAATTTCCCATTGTCATCAATTCGAATATTTGCACCAACTTGGAATTTCTTACCTTTGCCATCAACTTTTGCTTTTGTGAGTTTTTCTATACTTTTCGCGACTTTCTCAGACTCCTTCGCAACTTTTTCTAACTCTTTTTTGGTTTTTTCTTTTGGTTCTTCTTCGATTTCTGGGATTTCTTTAGGTTTTGCATCATCAGGCTGAACGTCAGCATTTGGGTTGCCATACACTATGTCTTTCAATTCTTGAATTCTATCCATGTGGGTTATCTTAATCACCTAATTCTACCACAGAAGTGGTTTTTGGTGTTCTAAAACTAAAAATACACATTTATATCTTAAACTTTATTTATATGTATAACAACATTTACGAATTTCGAATTTAACTAATGAACATTCTTGTTTTTTCTTATCAATTTTGCCACACTATAGATGTTACTTTAATTAGTGGTGAATTTTTATGAATAATCCTGCG
>CALMQQ010000099.1 GCA_937871845.1 uncultured bacterium | reverse complement strand
TATATTCTCTTTCAATTTCTGACCAAACTTCCCACAGTAGTCCTACATCTACATTCTTTCTTTCAGTAAGTTTATCCCCTGTGATTTGGTATTTCTCTGGGACTATCTCTGCATTTCCAAATAAATCAATTTTCCCTACATAAAATCCAGCTACAAATATTGTGATTATTAACAAAAAAATAATCAGGTATTTAGGACCTCCATGGTTATTTATTCTCTGTATCATAGAATGTACTTGTATATTTAATAATATTACTGAAATTAGTGACTATTATGCCTCTTTCGGTGTTTAAAACTAGTTCCCGAGGCGAAACATTTTCTATTCTAGCATAAGGATCTTGATGGGAATAGTTAAAAAAAGAAACATGCTCACCTTTTCGCAATATACTCTTCTTGCTCTGAGTATCCTTTGATTTCAGTCTTAGGAGTATTTCTTTACTCTGCTTTTGATCAATCAAAAGATGGAGTGAATTATTAGAGATAATAACTGTATTCCCTGTATATAAATATAAAATATCTATTATGCTACTACTCGACCTTATTGAGAATGGATTTAAGACACAGAGTGTTGTAGCTTTAGAGTTCTTAAGAACTTTTGCAATGTATCTGCGTATCATTAAATAATCTGGAGTATCGACGATAACTCCCGAAATATTGTTTTTCATTATAAATTCTAGAGTGATATCGCCTAATTCGTTAGGTTTCACCAATAATAATTTTGATGCACTATAGTTTTGAACGTCTTCGAGTCTCATAAGCTTTCCTTGTACATCATCTCCAATTTTATAAATTGTATTGGTAGTAAATGAATTCGCTTTTATCTTTGCAGATTGAGCTGTTTCTGACTTATCTATGGATAAAATTTCTCCTTCAAAATCAGCTAGGAATTGCTTTTTATCCTTCAATTCTTTAAATATCAGAATTCCTTGCTCTAAAAAGCTTGTTTCTAAATAACCAGTAAATGGGGAGACAACTTTTTCCTTCAACATGTTTTTTAGTACCGCTCTTTCGGCAATAACATCACCCCTCTTTACGTATTGCCCGTCTTTAACTTTCAAAGTTAGTTGTTTTGGCAATTTTAATCTCAGTAGATGATTTTCGTATTCGGGAATTAAACCTATGTCTTCATTTATTGATACCCTCTCCCCTTCATACTTTTGTAATACACCTCCACCAGGTAAGAAGTAACTTAGTTCTACTTTTTGAAGCATGCTTCTAGGAATAGTGAGGGGTGTAACGTTATCAATACCAATAGAAATTACGTTTTTACTTAAGAGTGATTTAGCACTTTTACTTATCACATAATTGTAATCTGGTTTATGAGTCACTCCTGAAGGGAAGGTTTTAATGAACTCACTGTTTGCATATAGTGGATAATTATTGCTCTTTGTCTTTGGGATCTCGTTTAATGTTTTTAATTTTTTAGTAGTCAAGTACAGGGATGTTGTAAAACTATCTATTAGATCATCATGATTGACAATACCATAATCCTTATCGTAATCAACAGTGCTTAATAACTGTTGTACCAAGCCCCAGCTATCAATAATAAATATTTTATTATTGTATTTGTTGTCATCTAATGTGTTTAGGATTATATCCATAGTTAGCCATCCACTCCAAACTAGTTCCCCGGATAAAATTACTACTTCAGTATTTGGCTTTAATTTAGGGTAGATTCGTTGAAATATTTCGTAGTTTACAATTTCTGTTTCCTTTTCCACAGGAATAACAGGATATGCAGAAAATGTGTCAAGCAAAACATCACTTTTAACACCATTCTTTGTTAATTTTTTAAAGTATTTTGAATTGATGAAATTCTTTTCTAGAGATATCTTTATAGATGAACTCTCTGATTTGGTAAATTTGTGTACTCGGTGGAAATCAAAGTCATAATATTCTATATCGGACTTATAATATTCTGATAGTTTCATAATGTTTTCTGAAACTATTTCTGACTTGGTTTTGGAAATATTTACTAACTTAACATCCTCAAAGGATTTATTAACTTGTGTCGAATACCAGTTATTGAGGAAACCGTTTACCCTATGGAGAGATACTGATCTAGCACCGCTTTCATCAATAGAAATTCTTCTACTAAAGAAATCCCCTAGCAAGAAGTAGTTTGATGCTAATAACATTGGGCAGAATGTATTTTAGTTTATGTTAGCTCGTTATATGGAAGTAACGCCATAAATCGTGCTCTCTTTATCTCCCTTGCTAACTTTCTTTGACAGGATGGTGATACTCCAGTTCTTTCTGGATTTATTATCCTGCCTCTAGTAGTGATAAATTTCTTTAATTTGTAGACATCTTTATAATTGATTCTACTTTTATCACCTGCAAAAGGACATGAAGGTTTTGGGAGCTTCTTAATCTTTTTTTTGTTATTCTTTTTAGCCATTTTTACTTATTAAAATAAATCCTCACCATCATCAACCTTATCAAGGTCTTCTTTTGGTTGTTTAACTTCTTCTACAGGAGAGTCTTTTTCTTCGACTTCTGTTTCTAAACTCTCTACAGGAACTTCTCCTCCTTCTTCTTCTCCTGCAAGTTTTGCCTCATCAAGTCCAACACCTTTTTTGCCTTTATCATCAAGTAATTTCATATCATTAATTTTGATTTCTGTCTTGTAGTGTCTGACACCGTTTGCATCATCCCAAGTTCTTGTTCGAAGCTCACCTTCAACATAAATTAACATTCCAACAGCTAATATCTGAGCACAAATTTCTGCTAGTTTATTCCATGCTACTAAATTATGGAATTCTGTTCTCTCTTGTACATTGCTACCACCATCTTTCCATGTTGCGTTAGTTGCGATTCCGAAATTACATACAACTGAACCGTTGCCGATTGTTCTTAAAACAGGATTCCTAGTAAGGTTTCCAATTAGTATTACTTTATTTACTGATCTAGAGGTTGACATTCTTATACGTTAATAAATAAAAAAAGTTAATTAGTCTTCTAAAACAAGAAGAAATCTTAAAATATCATTCATAAATTTGAGTTTGTTTTGGAGTTCGGTTACTTTAGATTTGTCTAGCTCCAGGTTATAAACAACATAATAGCCTTCTTCGTTACCTTCGATAATATAGGCTAGATGACGTTTACCCCATATATCTTCCTTGGTAATCTTTCCTCCTGCCTTTGTAACATATTCATCGATTTTCTTTAAAACGTTTGCTCGAATATCTTCGGTTAGCATCGGTTTCAGGATAAGCATCAATTCGTATTTCATATATTTTCTCACTAAACAATTAAAACAATACAACTAAAACTCGCTATTAGCGATAGAGATGATATTAGCATAATTTTTCAAAAAATAGAATAACCTGCGCGTTTTTACTACGCACCATGTCTAAATATCATTACATCTCCATCTTGAACTATATAGTCCTTTCCCTCTAGTTTGACCTTACCTTCTTCTTTCAATAAATGCCAGTTTGGATTATCTAGGTAGTCATCTACTTTCGCAACCTCAGCACTTATAAACTTCTTTTCAAAGTCAGTATGAATTGCTCCTCCTGCTTGTGGTGCTGATGATCCCCTTCTAATTGTCCAGGCCTTAACTTCCTCTGGTCCAACAGTAAAAAAAGAAATCAAATCTAACAATCTGTATCCAATTCTTGTAAGTTCTTCCAAACCTCTAAAGTTCATACCCATATCTTTCATAAGTTCTTCTCTTTCCTCTACTCCCATGGTGGTCAATTCGTATTCAAGAGAGATATTAATTGGTAATAAAGGGTGCTCTTCATTTATGTCGAGCTCCTTCCTGAGTTTGGTCGCTAAGGATACATCAATATTTATCCAATCACCATTTACTAGATAGATAAATGGTTTATCCGTTAATAGGCATAGCTCTTTTCTCATCGCAACAATATCTTTATTTTTTTCGTCAACTTTGTGGGTATTTGCTAGTAGACCTTTCTCAAGATCTGATTTAATCTTTTTGAGTTCTTCTAGATATTTTGCCTTCGTGCTATCAGACCTAGCCTCTTTCTCCATCTTTGATAGTCGAGCATCTACTGTATCCAGATCTTTGAGAATAAGCTCTGATTCTATGACTTCCTTGTCGAATTTAGGATTAATA
>CALMQQ010000098.1 GCA_937871845.1 uncultured bacterium | reverse complement strand
TTCTAATTCTGGCGTTTATTGCTGTTGGAAGCATATATATGTACAACAATAAATCAGCTGACACAGAAAGCGACGACGGAGAAAAGGACAAGATAGTCCTTCAATTGAAATGGGTTCCACAAGCTCAATTTGCAGGTTACTTTACTGCATTAGAAAAAGGCTATTACGAAGATGAGAATATCGAAGTAGAAATCAAATCAGGTGGTGTAGGAATCAACCCAGTAGATGTTCTTATTGCTGACGATGCTGACGTAGCAGTCGCCTGGACAGGTAACGTACTACCGGCAATCGCAAAAGGTGAAGAGTTGGTAAATATCGGCCAAGGACTTCAAAGTACTGGTATGGTTTTGGTAGCAAAAAAATCTTCCGGAATAGTAAACCCTGCTGACATAGCAGGTAAAAAGATTGGTGTGTGGGCAGGAGGAAATGAAACTGAGCCATTTGCTTTTATTGCTAAACAAGGACTTGATAGGGACAAAGATGTTGAAATAATTTCGCAAGCATTCGATATGAACCAACTTTTAAATGACGAAATCCACCTTGCATCAGCTATGAAATATAACGAATTAGAGCTAGTTTTTGAATCCGGATTAAAAGAAGAAGATTTGACCATCTTCGATCTTGAGGACTCAGGGGCTGGTATGCTTCAGGATGGTCTATTTGTCAGAAGAGATTATCTTGATGAAAATGAAGATGTGTTAGTCAGATTTCTAAGAGCAAGTATGAAAGGATGGGACTACGCTATCATGAATCAAGAGGAAGCAATCGATATGATTGGCATGGACTTCACAGAGAATGACGTAACAGCAAGACCTCATCAGCTAAAAAGTATGGAGCAGATGGCGAAATTATTCATTGCTGACAAAGGTACATCTGAAGGTTTGTTCTTTATTGATGAAGATAAACTTGAGAATACGGTAGAAATCGCTAGAGAGTTTGTAAAGGAAGTGAAAGAAGGAGAAGACTTCAATATAGAGGATATTTACACGAACGATATCTGGGAAGAAGCTGTAAAAGAAGTCGATTTTAGTGATTACAGTGAAATTAACTAATTAAATATTAAACAATGAAAACATTTGTCGAAAGATTACATAAAGGTTCAGATCTTAAGCTCGAGATTAAGCGAATTGCAAAGGAGAATCATTTTTCTGCAGCCTGCATTGTTAATGCAGTCGGAAGTTTAAGCAAACTAATTGTAAGAACCGACGTTAGGGATGGAAAACCTGTAATCAAAGAATACGGCAAAGTTGAAGTTGTTTCATTAATTGGAACTATCGGCAAAGACGGTGACCACCTACACATCCATATCGCAGGAGGACAAATAGATGGTATTGTTGTAGGTGGTCACCTCGTAGATGGATGCATAGTGCATACAACGGTGGAGCTTATGTTTCTAGTAATGGAAGAAATGGAATTTATCACCGAACTAGATTCAAATACTGGTTTCGATGAATTGGTTGTGAAGAAAGTAAAGTCATAATTATTAATTAATATTAATGAAAAAGCATAATGTGAGGGTAATCAACACCCCGATGGTAATTGATTTGATTACTAAATTAAGAGATATAAACACAAATTCCCAACTATTCCGAATTTATTTGAACGAAATCTCAAAACTTTTGATCTACGAAGCATTAAGTGATGTAGAAATGAAAGCTAATAAAGTTCCGACTCAAACTGGAATTGATTTTGAGGGTGAAACAATTGGAGAAAGAATTGCATTCATCTCAATTCTACGAGCAAGTCTAGGGATGCTTTCTTCGGCAATGGAATTCTTCCCTGAAGGTGAATTTCACTGTCTTGGAATGAAACGTAACGAAGAAGATCCAAATAATATCGAACCCAATTTCTATTTGGACCGACTTGAAGAAATGAGTCCGAAAACTAACAGAGTCTTAGTCATGGATCCAATGTTAGCTACTGGTGGTTCGATGATCTCGGCACTCAAATCAGTAAAAGAGAAACACGGCTTTAAAGGAAAGATTCAGGTTTTGAGTTTAATCACTGCTCAACCTGGAGCAGAAGCCATCTATAAAAAATTCCCAGAGGTTGAAATAATATGTGCTGGTTTAGATGAGAAACTAAACGAACATGCTTATATCATTCCAGGACTGGGGGATGCTGGAGATAGGCTTTTTGGAATCAATACCGACTTGACTACAATACAATAGTAATGGACAAGATTTATAAGTTAGGCAATCGTTATATAAATGCGCTATAATAGTACATGGTATTAGATACCAATATTTTGCTTGAATCTACACAATTGTTGACTGAGGAACATAACGCTTTTCTTCCCCATTTTAGTACCAAGCATTCCATTTAAGTTTGGCGTAGATAGAAACTTAGAATCTATAGAAATATGCAATCAAGCAACAGCATTCTAGTTTTACCCACAATCCACAATATCGAAGAAGTGATCTCTGGATTATCTGCAAAGTATAAATTAACGAAGGGCAAATTCTCTCAATTGGAATACATCCTGAAAGATGGAAAAGTTATTTTAAGACACGCAGGTCGCGATATTAAAGAATTCTCCAACGTATGGCTCTCTTCATATTGGAGATCGAGAGATTTAGCACACGCAGTGAAGCTTTATTTAACACACAATGAAATTTCACATACTTATGTTGAAAAAGCTACGTCAAAACTAACTGATCAAATAATTTTCGCACTAAATAATATTTCAATTCCAAATACTTTTTTTATTGATGACGAAGACATTTCAAGTCATATTGATACAATTGAAGATGTCTGTAAGTACCCATTAATAATCAAAGACATCACTGGCTCAGGTGGTCGCCTTTCTGCATTAGTCAGTAACAGAGAACAACTACTTGATAAATACAAGGAGTTACCTAAGCGAAAGAAATATTTATTCCAACAATTCATTCCCAATGATTACGATTGGGGAATTTTAATCGTAAATGGAAAAGCAGTCTCGGCAGAGAAAAGTTTTTCTATTCAAGGTGAGTTTTTAAATAACGCTTGTAACGGAGCAAAAGAAGTTTTCGTAGAGATGAATGAAGTTCCGCAACACATTATAGATATGGCAATAAAATCGACTAAACTATTGAAGTTAAATTGGGCACGCGCAGATATCGTTATTGATAAAAAAACCAATAAAGCCTACATCATGGAGGTTAATCGATGTCCTGGTATTAGTACTGGATCTTCTGAAGTTATCGGAGCTCAGATATTCTTGGATAATCACCTAGAATAGACAAAAAAAGAGCAGACCGAAGTCTGCTCTCTATTAAATTCTGTAAATTTTACTCTACTAGTTTAATATTTACTGCACTTAGACCCTTTTGAGTTTCTTCAACATCGAATTCGACATTATCGCCAACTCTTAGTTTTCTAGTAGCAAGTTCGCCTTCTAGGACACTTTCATGATAGAAAATATCTTTGTCTGCGCCTTCTTTACTGATAAAGCCGAAGCCTTTGTCTGTAACAGTTTTTACTGTACCGTTTGCCATTTTTATATATAAAAAAATAAAATTCGTTAGGGAAAACTCTAGAGAAACTTTTGGGGGATTGCCTAAATATTCTTCCTAAACTTGAACTATTATAACATAAAGAGAAAGTTTAAACTACTTTACCTATCAAACAAAGATATTCAATAACTATTAATGATTAACAATATCATCACTATCCACCCCAATAATTTTCTAAACCTATTAACCCCTTGTGTGAGTTCCAAGTAGGCCCATATAAACAAGAAGCCCATACTTAACTGGTTAAACATAGAATTGTATGCTGGAAGAACTTTTAAGTAGACAATGATTTTAGATACTAACCAAATTAATAGTGGTGCATTCGGAAATTGCCATAGAACAAGTTTCCCTGTCTTATCATAGAAAAAATATTTATATATGCTTATTAAATCCCCTCGCATCTTAAAATTGAATTGATTGAAGTAATACTATAACATTTTATATATACATTAATTATCAGTATCGTTTTATGTGTGGAAGATTCCATCTAGAACCAGATGAAGATTTTTATCCTCGATTTAAGTTAAAACATAAAGACGACGATTATCCTCTTCAACCAAACCATAATATTAAACCTGGCCAAATTATCCCGACCATAATTCACCAAGATAAAAATAACAAATTAACAGGTATGAAATGGGGTTTCGTTCCAGTCTGGGCAAAAGATCCTAAGATTGGATATAAGTTGATAAATTCAAGATCAGAAACAATCTTTGAAAAACCTTCATTCAAACACGCAATAAAAAACACTCGTTGTTTAATACCAGCTACAGGATTTTACGAGTGGGACGAGAAAAAGAACGCTCACCTTTTCCAACTTAAAGGAGTGAAATACTTTGCTATTGCTGGGATTTTTTCTGAATGGAAGGACCCTCAAGGTGAAATTCTTACAACCTGCTCCATCATCACTCGAGAAGCAAACAAAGATGTTAAGGATGTACACGAAAGGATGCCAGTGATATTAGATGAAGAATCTGAAAATGAATGGTTGTCAAACGATGACATAGGTTATATTGAACATGTTCTCAATAAACCTACTGATAAGTCCCTATCGTCACGTATCGTCACCCTTTAGTCACGAGAATTCACAGAACCGCTCAAATTAATAAGCAAGCATAACAGAAGTTGCAACATTCTCTCTTAATTCCTTATCGTACTCATATGTTATTTTTACTTCTAACTTTCCCTCCTCTAATTGCGTTGCGTAGTAGTTATTAAATTTATCTCGAGAAACCGATTCATCCGTGAATTGGCCAGTTTTAACCCTAAAGATGGTTATTTCATTGATGGGCATCTTATTTAATTTCTCAGCATTATTTTCAAGAATAGGTCCGGAAATTGGAAAATCACAATCTTTTACAGCGACATCTTCACAGGCACCATTTTCCTGTGCAATATGTGTAGCATCAAATCCATCATAGTAACTCACGTAATCGTATTCGATATAATCACTGCCAATCTCGGTAAGAATTGCATATATATGTGAATCTTCGGGTTCACTTTTCATAGTTTCAACTAATTGATTAACCGCGTATACCTCTTGTTTCAGCATGTCTACTTCCATATTCAATCTCGTGTATTGCCGAACGAAATAAAAACAATTGAAATATACCAATAGAAAAGATATATACATAAACAATTTCCATCCGATAAAATATTTCCAGTTGAGAACTCTCTTTTCAATTTTCATGGTATTTCATTAATAAAGTATTACTTTATAGTAGACGTAGTGGTCAGAGGAATCAATCAATTCGTATCAAAGTCGAGGTTATTATTAGTTTAATTTATTTGATGGAAGAGATAGTATATAAAAGAATATAGTAGAAACTTAAATTTTTACAAAATTCAACAGATGGAAGGTGCGCCAAGAATAGTCATCATAGAGAATCCAAAAGAGAAGTATGGTGTAGTAGGTGAAGAAATAGCACCGGGAATATATGTTGTAGTTCCAGTTGATGATCCTTATGCACAAGAAGGCACTTATGATTATCAAGGCGCCGAAAAAAGTCACCATTGGGTACATGAGCCAGAACAGGAGGATCAATTTCCAACAGCAAATCCTACTTAAGGAAAATATTTCAACTATATAAAAAACCAATAAATGCGCTGAGCAAGATTCGAACTTGCAACCTACTGCTTAGAAGGCAGTTGCTCTATCCATTGAGCTATCAGCGCATTTATTGCTTTTGTATTACCTACTGCTTATCCCGCTCATTGTATGCGAACTTAGTGAGCATTACAATGACGTGGATCCCAATCCTTCACAAATCATATCTACGGGATCCTCGATGATTTATAGACTCGCTCCGCTTCGTCCAAATCATCGGGAGAAGGCAGTTGCTCTAATCAACTAGAAAATCAGACTTTCATGAACATAGTGAAGTGAAAGGCTAGATTTTCTGTTGTCCCGTACGAACAAAGTGAGATACGGGACCTCTCTTTATCAGTATGCTATTTTCAAAACATCAGCATTATACCGCTGAATGCTCTCTATTATAATGTTTTTCCCTATTTTTTTCATCTTTTTTCACGGATTCTAATATTTTGCGTTAGAATCCAAAGTTGTCTAAGTGGACAAACAATATAATCACACCAATGCTCTACTCTTTATACATTTTATATAGAGCATATGAACAAAGCACCAACCGAACTTGAAGTATTTATCCACGACATTGCAAGCCCACTTACGAATATTGGTATCAGTCTAGAGAATATGAAATCTCATATTTATACTAATCCTCGTAAACTCGAGAAGACAATAGTGGCAACACTTGACTCACTTGAATATTTGCACTCAATATCTAGAATCCATAATTCCTATTTTTTTGATAATAAAGACACCAAGTATTCGGTAGAAGAGTTAATACGTAAAATTGTTACAAATAAATTCGGCTTCATAATCGACCAAAACAAAATATTGCTTTTGTATGACGTACAAGAGGAGCTTACAATTAATTATGACAAACTATTATTGAACAGAGTAATTACTAATATCATCTCGAACTCAATTGATGCGCTTTTAGAGAAAACACCTCATAAACCGAAAAAAATAAAAATTTCAATAAAGAACTTACAAAACAAACTGGTGATTACAATCTTGGACAATGGAATTGGAGTTGACAATAATTTAATTAAAGAAATTTTTAATTATGGATATTCAGAAAAAGACTCCCATTTTGGTATTGGTCTCCCAGTAACTAAAGATATTATTGAAAATAGGTTTGGGGGAGTGCTGAAGTTTCAATCCCTAAGCGGTATAGGGACCTTAGTAAAAATTATACTTCCAATTTAAATCCTACAAAGATAACCATAACCGTGCGAGGTCTCGATGAAATCCTTTGCTTTTATTCTTTTTAGTTTTTTTCGCAGGTTCGAGATATAACAATCAACAGTGTTATGGGTAATATCTGGCTTGTCTAGCCAAACATTTGAAACAAGCCTATCCCTAGATACCATGCAATTTTTGTTTAGTATCAGAAACTCTAGTAGTTTGTGCTCCCTCTTTGTTAAGGATTCACAAAATGCATCTTTGCGAATACACATTCCTTGAAAATCGATTTCAATTTCGCCAATTTTATGAGTTGAGTATCTCAGCATAGGGGGTTTGCTGATTAACCTTTCAATACGTGCAGTCAATTCGATATGGGAGAAAGGTTTTGACAGGTAATCATCTACACCGATTCGAAAGCTTTTAGCA
>CALMQQ010000097.1 GCA_937871845.1 uncultured bacterium | reverse complement strand
ATTTTTCTACCCTTTGCATCCTGTAATGCCCCCTCATCTAAAATCTGTAGCATTATGTTTAACAAGTCTGGGTGGGCTTTCTCGATCTCATCAAACAATACAACAGAATATGGTCTTCTTCGGATTTTCTCGGTTAACTGTCCACCTTCTTGAAAACCTACATACCCTGGTGGAGAGCCGATTAATTTCGAAACACTGTGTTGTTCCATATACTCGCTCATATCAACTTGGATAAGGGCTTTTTCATCACCAAAATACGTTCTAGCAATTTCTTTTGCTGTTTCAGTTTTACCCACTCCTGTAGGTCCTAGGAACAGAAACGAAGCCATCGGCCTTTTCTCATATGACAATCCTAGTCTGGCTCTTTTTAAAACCGAAGAAATTTTATTAATACCTTCATTTTGACCTACTATTCTCTTTTCAAGATTTTTTTCCAGCTCTACCAATTTTTTGTAATCATCACTTTTCATTGTCACAACAGGGATTTTGCTCCATCTAGATATAACTTTCCTAATATCCTCTACTTCAATTTTTAATTTATTATTTACCTTTTTCTTAGATGTTTTATTTACCTGACTCATTTTTTTCTCTAAAGCGACTTCGTCTTGCCTCTGTTTAACTGCACTGCCAATATCTCCTTTGTCCAATGCTTTATCTTTAAGACTTTTCACTGAATTTAATTCCTTTTTTATGTCCAAAATATTTGTTCCTGTCTTTTCCGCACTAATTCTCTTTCCTGCTGTGGCTTCATCGAGCACATCGATTGCCTTGTCTGGTAAGTATTTATTTGTAATGTAGCGACTTGATAATTCGACTGCTTCCTCTAATGCTTCATCTGTAATCTTTACTCCATGGAATTTTTCGAAGGCAGGTCTCAATAATTTCAAGACTTTCTTCGAATCCTCGGCAGATAACTCATCAACCATCACAGGTTGGAAACGTCTTTCCAGAGCTGGGTCATCCTCAATATGTTTCTGAAATTCGTCATAAGTTGTAGCACCAATTACTCTAATATCCCCGCTTGTTAAATGGGGTTTAAGCATATTTGCGATGTCCATAGATCCACCAGAGCCAGCAGCTCCAGCTCCTACTATCATATGGATTTCATCTATGAACACAATCCAATCAGGATGCTGTGCCAAGTCATCTATAATTGATAAAAGTCTTTCCTCAACATCTCCACGAATCTTGCTACCAGCCAAAATCGCTGATAAGTCCAATTGAATAATTGTTTTATTTCTAAACGATGATGGAACTTTTCCTTCGAGTATTCTCTGCACTAATCCCTCAACTATCGCAGTTTTTCCCACTCCGGCTTCGCCAACTATAATTGGATTGTTCTTTGTTTTTCGTGACAAAATATGAATCATCCTCTCTATTTCCTCATCTCTTCCCCAAACCTTCAAATATCTTCCTTCTTGGGCCAGTTTGTTCATATCGCGAGCGAAGAAGTATATATTCTCTTGTTTCTCTTCATCTTCGAGTTTTTCATCGCTATCTGCGAAT
>CALMQQ010000096.1 GCA_937871845.1 uncultured bacterium | reverse complement strand
CCGACTTTGTAAGATTATATCCCAACTCATTTCCGAAAGATAGAATTCGTGTTTCATTTTCTAAGATTGATTCTCCGGATTTTATATAATTCTCGACATTCGGTGTAAAACCAGCTAAATCAAGCAGTTTCAATTCAAAGGAGCTTAACAATTGAAGGAATTTTGCTGAATTTATAGTTGTCAATTCAAGTAAATCATAAAGTAGATTATATGCTTTAATCTCATCATCGTTTGTGGAATTTAATTTCTCTATGATTTCTAGGATGTAGAGTAAATGATTAATTATTTTTTTGTCCTGTTTCAAATCCTGATAATCATTTAAAACTTGTACTTCCCTTAGTAAATCTATACTTTTTGTTTCATAATAAGTAAATCTTGAGTGATTGAGGAGATCGATTGAACTGCCACGCTTAGAGCTTGATTTCCCTACCCCTTTTGCAATTGTTTCAACATTTCCGTGCTTTCTTGTTAAGAAAACTACCAATTTATCGGCTTCTTGGAATTGCTTAATTTTGATTATAAATCCGTATTCGGACTTTGTTTTCATAGTCCTAATTTTTCAATGATGTTACTCGAGGAGAAATTATCAATTTTTTCAATAACTATTAATTCTCCACCTGCTCTTTCAATTATAGACTTTTTGTTTTCAATTCCAGAATCTCCTTTAACCACCGCAAGGTATTTAGGCTTCATTTGTAGTACGAAGTCTCTCAATTCTTCCCAAGATGATTTCCATTTATATACATAATCAATTGTTCTTACATAAGACAATGCTTCTGCCCGCTCGTCTTGAGAAAATATTGGTCTATTTAATCCTTTTCTTCTTTTTATTTCCTCATCACTTAAAATAACTGTTAATATCTTTACTGAAGGTTTTAATATTGATTTAGTTTTTGAGAAAAATCTTAAATGGCCAAGATGCAGAACATCAAAGCTGCCCGTAATTAGGGCAACTTCGTGTTCTTTAAATAACTTCAATACATCTTTTTCGTTAATTATTTTTGACATTAACCACATTTAGAATAACCACAGGATCTACATAGTATACATCCTTCTGCATATTCTAAATCAGAACCGCACTCAGGGCAATCCAACATGTCTCCAAAATGATTATCTTTCGAGTAACCGTGGCTAGAATCCTCTTCGACGATAATTGTTTGAGTTGTGACTGTAGTTTCCGCTACATATTCAATATCAGCAGGATTTTGCTCTTCTGCACTTAATGTAGGCTCAATTGGAGCATTTGACATACCATCATCAATTAATTCTTCGTTCACTTCAGGTACTTCTTGCTCAGGGAACATCTTTATTTGTTCACGTTGTTCTTCGATGTGTTTTTTCAAGATTTTCGCGACTGCATCAGGTACTGAGTAAATGAACATTCCACGATTCATTGTAGGAGTTGAAGTACGAATTCCTTGAAGTTGTTTTACAATCGATTCGGGTTTTATTCCAGATCGAAGAGCCATAGAAATCATTCTACCTAATGCTTCCGTATAGCCTTGAGTGAAACTTCCGCTTTTACCGATATTTAGGAATACTTCAACAATGCCTTGGTCGTCTTCATTAATCGTAATATAAAGATCTCCTTGCTCAGTTTTGACTTCGTAGGTTTTTCCTCTAGTTACAAGGTCTCTTTTTCTTGGCTCCAAGACATTGCGAGGCATTTGAATAGAAACTGTTTCATCGGTCTTTTCGATGGTTGTTTCTTTTTTGGAAGTTCCGACTTGTAAAGCAGGGTCTTTGCTTCCATCTCTAAAAATCGTAATGCCTTTGCATTCTAAATCGTAAGCAAGTTCGTATACTTTTGCAACATCTTGCCAAGTAGCACTATTTGGGAGATTAATTGTTTTCGAAACAGCACTATCAACAAATTTCTGGAACACAGCTTGAATTTGGACATGAGATTCGGGTGCAATTTCATGAGTTGTGACAAATACATTTACAATGTTTGCAGGAATGTTGTATTTGTTTGCAATATCTTTCAGATGAACACCATTTGCAATCTCAGCCATAAGCTCAGGTGAATAGAAGTTGTATTTCTTGGCATAGGTGAGGAATTGCTTATCAATAACTTCCTGGTCAACTCCACCCATTGAATTCTTCCTTCTGTAACCTAGGGAGAAAATTGGCTCGATTCCGGGATTGCAATCAGCAATTATTGAAATTGTACCTGTTGGAGCAATAGTAGTTGTACGGACATTTCGCATGTATTTCTTCTCCGTTTTCCAATTTGACTCATTGAATGCTGGGAAGTTGCCTTTTTCTTTTCCTAATGCTTCGGAAGCGATGTGTGACTTTTCTTGTATGAATTTCATTATCTCCCCTGCTAACTTGATAGATTCATCACTACCATATGCTATCCCCAAATCTATCAAAATATCAGCAAATCCCATAATTCCAACTCCTATATTACGAGTTTTACGAGTCATTTCTTCGATTTCTTTTATAGGATAATTATTCACATCGATAATATTATCCAGGAACCTTACTGCGGTACTGGTTGTCTTCTCCAACTCTGACCAATTTATCATCTTCAATTTATCATTGAGGCTTAGATTGATTAAGTCGTCATAGGAGATATTATCGGGGACATTTACAAATTTAGCAAGGTTGATATGTCCCATGTTGCATGTTTCAAATGGAATTAGTGGTTGTTCCCCACATGGATTTGTAGCATCCATTGTTCCAAGTGATGGTGTGTTGTTTTTTGCTTCTGCACGATCAAGAAAATACATTCCGGGATCACCACTTTGCCAAGCATGTTTGGCAATTCTTTCAAACATTTCACGTGCTTTTAGTACTTTGTATGTCTTATTGTCACTTGGATCAATTAAATTCCAATCCAAATCATCTTTTACGGCTTTCATAAAATCATTACTCGCACCCACTGAGATGTTGTAATGTGTGATTGAGGTTAAATCATCCTTACATGATATGAAATCTTCAATATCTGGATGACTCGCATTCAGAATTGCCATAGAACCTAGACCTCTGCCTCCTCTACCTTTTATGGTGTCCTGAGCACGATTAAACATACGAATATACTCCACAGGACCTGCTGCGTTTTCACCTGTTGTTTTTACCTTTGCATATGATGATCGTATCTTAGAGAAATTGAAACCCGTTCCGACTCCTCTCCTCAAACACTGAATATTCATATTTAATGTATGAAAAATCGAGTCTATTGAATCTTCTATAGGCAAAACCAGACACTTTGACATAATTGTTTCCTCACCCATACCAGCCCATAGAAGTGTTCCTCCACAGAAGAATTTACCCTCATTCATCACATCGTAAAATTCTTTCGATACTTTCTTTCTCTTCGATGTAGTTTCACTACTTGCAACGAAATCAGCAATTCTCTGCCAGAGCTGTTCTGGAGTTTCTGTAACCTCTTCATTGTCATTCTTGTGTAGGGCTCTTTTTTCAAGAACCTGAAGTGCGTTCTCTGTCAATGAATGTAGTGTTTTACTTTCTTTCGCCATACTTTCTTCTTGTTTGCTACTTGATAATACTTGGAAGTTCTTGGAACCGTCTCTATAGATGGTGATTCCCTTACAGCCTGATTCCCATGCGAGAATGTGTGCCTTTTTGACATCATCAATTGAAGCGTCATTTGCTAGATTAATTGTTTTGGATACCGCTGCATCTACTGATTCTTGTGCTGCAGCCTGCATCTTTACGTGCCACACTGGTTCAATATCATGTGTCGTTACAAATATTTTCTTTGCTACTTCAGGGACCTCAGGGAAACTATCTAAATGACCACCATTATCGGCAATTTTCTTCATTAATTCTTCTGAATAAAAATCATGCTCTCTAGCATATGCCTCAAACTCTTCATTTACATAGAAGAGTGACTTTCGGTCTTCTTGACCTTCATCTTGATAGAAAGATTTTCTTTCGTATACGAGTGAAAAGATAGGTTCTATTCCACTTGATGTATTCGCAACAAGACTTAGAGTGCCTGTTGGAGCAATTGAACTCATCGTTGCATTTCTGACCTTTCTTCCCATTTCGTCCCATTTGCTCCCTTCAAATCCCGGGAAAACGCCTCTTTCGGTAGCTAATCTTTCTGATTCTTTTGTAGATGCTTCTTGAATATATCCGATAATTTTCTTAGTAAGATTAACTGCTTTGTTACTATTGTATGCGATTCCCATTTTGTAGAACATGCTACCAAGACCCACAACTCCTAAGCCGAGTTTTCTAGTTTTTTCAACTTCATCGGCAATTTTCTTTAGGGGAAAATCACTAAGATCAATCATATTGTCGAGAAAGTGAGTCGCTGAATATACAGACTTCTCAAGTAAATCCCAATCTATATCAAAATTACCATCTTTTTCCACTAAATGCGTAGGAAGGACAATAGAACCTAAGTTACATGACTCATAGGACCTCAAAGGTTCTTCTCCGCAAGGGTTTGTTGCTTCTATAACGCCAAGTGGTTTTGTGGGGTTAGCGTTTTGAGTAGTATCTAAAAAGAATAAACCCGGGTCTGCACATTCCCATGCTTTTTCACAAATAAGGTCGAAGACCTCCCTTGCTCTTAAGGATTTAACTTTCTTTCCATTTCTAGGGTTGATAAGATCGTATTCTTCATCTTCACGAACAGCATTCATAAATTCATCAGTGATTCCAACAGAAATATTGAAATTTCTAATCGTATCATCTTGGCCTTTGAGATTAATAAAATTGATGATATCTGGATGATTTATATTAAGAATTGCCATATTTCCTCCACCTCTTTTCTTTCCTTGCAAGACTTGATCAAATGCTTGCGAAAAAGTTTTAATGAAATGAATCGGTCCTGCTGCAACATTTGGTGTACCTCCAACTTCATCACCCTTTGGTCTAATGTGTGAGAAATTGAAACCTGTTCCGCCATTGTTTTTCTGCACCAATGCAGCTTCTTTCATGGTATCGAAAATCGATTCTAAATTATCCTCAATCGGCAATACAAAACACGAGGAAAGCTGACCAGTACCATCAATATTATTTCCTGCTTCATATAAAACTCTTGAACCGGGTAAGAAGCGATTTTCAGACATAATCTGATAGAACTCCTTAGCTGTTCGTTCGACAACTCTTTGTTTCCTGGCGTCAGAACCCTTGACGTATTTTGAATCTTCAGAGGCCATTGCAGTTGCGACTCTCCAGAACATTTGTCGTGGGGTTTCGATCGCTTCTCCCTTAGAATCTTTTAGTAAATGACGTTTTTTCATCACCTCAAGAGAATTTGGAGCTATGTTTGGTTCGGGAAGCTCTTTTGGGGGATCCACGAGGCGTTGCTTATTGTTAGTCGACATGATAGTAAGTACGGTTACAATTAAATATAGCCATGAGTTTATTTTTGCTCTTTGGTTAACTCACGAATGAAAAAGGCAGATTTTTCAAATATTTTATATATTGAAGGTAATACTTCATCTTGTTTGATGTCTTGGAAATGTTTCCACGTGACATCTGGATTTGTCATTTTAGATTTTTCGGTATTTACTCTTGCAATGAAAAACTCAACCAGTCCTGCGAAGTCATCTCTTCCATGAAAAGATTGATCGGTGAAAGGAATCGCTCCATCCTCGATTTCAATCTCATAATCATTTTTTAAATTCTGTGCTAAATTCGCACTTAACATCTCCCATGTACTTCCGGGAAGATTTACAACATCTCCTATCGGTAAAGTCCATAGACCGCCATCTTTCATGGAAGTATTATCTTTAACGAGCATAAATTCGTTTTTGTCATTCAGTACAATTCCTGCGACCGAGATAAAATGTAGTTTACTTTTAGT
>CALMQQ010000095.1 GCA_937871845.1 uncultured bacterium | reverse complement strand
GCTTCTACAAAAGCATTTACCGCTAAGCAAGCTTGGGGACTTCTACTTGCAGGTAGCATTGTCGGGAAACACTCCGAAATGCAGAAGAAAATCCATAACTCTGCAAATAATTTAGAGGGATATTTCACTGATGAGTTATTTACACAGATTAAAAAACTTTCAAAGAAATTGATTGAAAAAGAACATTTCTTCGTACTTGGTAGAGGTCAAAATTTCAATATTGCGTTAGAAGCCGCTTTGAAAGTGAAAGAAATCACGTACAAACACTTCGAAGGGTTTGCAGGCGGAGAATTAAAACATGGTGTCATTGCTCTAGTGGATAAGGGGACTCCAGTTTTCGTAATTAGTTCTGATGATGAAGATTTAGAAAATATGTTGTCCGCTTCTGCACAAGTAAAAGCGCGAGGAGCCTGGGTGATAGGTGTTGGACAATCAAACAATGATTTATTTGATGATTTTATTCCAACTATTCAATCCGAAGGAATAGATGCATTGACAAATGTCATACCGTTTCAGTTAATTTCTTATTTCATGGCTTTGGAATTAGGAAATGATCCCGATAAACCAAGAAATCTTGCCAAGAGTGTTACGGTAAAGTAGTATTATCATTAAATCCATTATTTATTATTGTGTAATCTATGCCGAAAGAGAAAAAAATATTTAGAGAAACGGATGGTGTAAGAGGTAAGGCAAATTTTTACCCACTTGATGTTGAAACCGTTTTGAAATTCGGAAAAGCATTGGCTGAATACACAAAGAAAACTACAGAGAAGAACCCAAATAGAGCATATAAGGTAATAATTGGGAAAGATACTAGGAGATCCGGATACATGATTGAACAGGCATTAACAGCGGGATTTCTTAGTCGAGGTGTGGATGTAATGACAATTGGCCCTGCTCCTACCCCTGCAATTTCACACTTAGTTCAAAGTTTCGCTCTTGATATGGGAGTTATGATTACAGCTTCGCATAACCCCTATCGCGACAATGGTATCAAGGTGTTTCATTCGAATGGGAGGAAATTTACTGACGAAGAGGAGTTGGAGATTGAAGAATTATTCTTTAATTTCCCTTTCGAGGGATCCGACGAAATTGGACGTGCAAAAAGAATCGAGGATGTCTCTGGAAGATACATTGAATTTATCAAGTCGATTCCTGGAAATATG
>CALMQQ010000094.1 GCA_937871845.1 uncultured bacterium | reverse complement strand
TGGCCGGCGCCGCCGCGGCTGGCTTCCGGGCCGGGTCTTCGCCCTTGCAGGCGCCGAGCAGGAAACAGGCAACGAGGAACGGCAGTGGCAGGTAACGCCTCGGCATCATTTAATATATCTTCAAGCTCTTTTAGCTTCTGATTATGTGCTTGTAAGTTTGCGGAAACTGCAGCGGCTTCCTTGAAAGAATCCATCGGACCGCCACGTTTTACACCTTCTTCTAATTCATTCTCAAGAAATTTTCTTTTTGTTTCTACTTCTTTTTGTAGCTCGTGTAATTTTTGATTAGAAATTTTCATAAATTTTCAGTTATTGACTAATTATATGGTATAAAAGGTTTCTAGGGAACTAGTTCTCAAATGTTTAAGTTCTGAGTTGAATTATGTTTTTAAGAGAAAATATCCAAGAAGCAAAATTTATTCCGCCCAGCTTCGATGCATTAGTTAAAGAGTATAAAGATAAATCCTTTTTAGGCCAAAAGGGGGAGATTCTAAACTTACCCGTGGATCGAGGATTGGATTGTTACAATCCATCTGGGCCCTTCGAGTTAATCCCGGGTGGAAATACCTCGATGTTTGCCAGAGTTGAACCTAGAGCCTTTGAAGGTTCTTTGTCAGTGCCATATAAACGTAAGGATGGTTTGTGGAGACCTGTTCGTGATATTGCTGGGTTAAATCTTGAAGATCCATCAGTTGTGAATATCAAAGGTGAAAATATTTTAATTGGAGTGAGGGTGTGGCCAGAACCTACCGCGGATAATCCTTTTGCTACAAATTACAGAAATGAATTCTACAGAATAAATGGGGATTTCGAAGAGTATGAAATGATAGGTTATGGACCAGACCGTCAAAAGGATACACAACTTATTGACCTTGGTGACGATGGAATTGGTGTTATGACACGCCCTCATTTAGATTCTTTGAGAAGAGGTGTGCTTGCTTTCACGATAATAGAATCATTAAATGATCTAGTCCCAGAAAACCTAATAAATGCAAGCATAATTTATAATCAAGTACCACCTGGGAATTGGGTGGGGGTGAATCAGCTATTTTTGTTGAATGATGGAACTATTGGAGTATTAGGTCATGTGGCAAAAGAAGATGAAAACGGTAAAAGCTATGCAGCAATGGTATTTAGATATAACTGGAAAGCTCATCTAGTTACTCCTATAGAAGTAATAGTAACATCTGATGATTTCCCAAAATTTGAGTGTAAAACTCCTAAACATAAGAATGTTATTTTTCCTTCGTCTTTGGTAATAAATTCTGGAAATCCTTCAAGAGCAATTCTATATGCAGGCTTGGGTGATGCAAGTACAGGGTATTTAAATATTTTTAATCCATTCTTTGGATTGTTTCCTTAATTCAAAAATGTACAGTAACTGATTTATTTCATCAAGAATTATGGTATAAAAATAATAATTAATAATATTTATAAAAGATGAAAACAATTATCATAACAGGAGTTAGCGATGGGTTAGGTTATCAGCTTGCGAAAAAAGCATTGGATGCAGGGCACAATGTAGTCGGTATCTCTAGGTCTGTCCCTGATTTAAAGATAAATCATATAAAAGGTGATCTCTCAGAAGAGGATGGACTGAATGCAGTTGTCGAAACTATCAAAGAAAAGTATTCGGATTTTAATGTTTTAATCAATTGTGCTGGCATGCTTTCAGTGAAGCCATTAGGAAAAGTTGAATACGCGGAGACATTGAAATTATTTAAACTAAATGTAATTGCTCCACTTTTCTTGGTCTCCGAGCTTGTTGAAATTATAAAATCTAACGAAGCAGATATCGTTAATATTGGTTCGACCGTTGGCTCCAAGGCATACGAGAACCAAGCCGCTTATGGTGCTTCAAAATGGGCAGTTCGTGGATTAAATCAAAACCTTCAACTCGAGTTTAAAAACACAAAATGTAGAGTTATCGGTTTTAATCGTGGCGGTTTTAAATCAAATTTCTTTGAAAAGGCTACTGGAATTGAAAATAACGATTGGAGTAGTTGGATGAATCCTTCTGAAATAGCTGAATTCATACTACAGGTAATAGCATTGCCAAAGAATATGGAGGTTTCAGATATCAAATTAAACAGGAAATAACGAATTCTATTTTAAAAATTGCTATACTTAATTACTTAGGAAATTTATATGTATAGAAGTAGGAAATCGTTTAAAAATATTGCCATCCATATGATGATTATGGCAATGGTCCTTTTTACGCAAATTTTCTATGACACTGTATATGCTCAGACTGAAGAGCAAGAGTACAATCAAGAAGTGAAAATCGTTACAAACCCGGCACTGAAGTTACAACTAGTCCTACCGACAGATCAGGAATATCCATCCAAGAGTTTCGATATTGTACTTACAGTAGACTCTCTCATCGATTCGAACAGAGTGGGGGTCAAATGGTTTTATAATGAAAGGTTATTAAACATAGCTGAACCTGAAAGAGATATCATTTCAGTTGTAAAAGGACAGAAGACGACACTGAGAAAAACTTTTACCCCTGAGGTAATACTTCCACCCTCAACTGTTAATAGACGTGTTGAAATCGCAGTTGAGGTCAATGGCTTTGTAGCTGGAGAAAATTATATAAGTTCTAATAAAACTGAGCTGGTATTTACTCCTGAAATGGTCATTACTCCAACGTTAGAGAGTTATACTCGTGCAAAAACCTTCTATACCATTAGGGTTTGGGGTCTCTGGACAGGTGCGGTAATTTTATTAGGCTTAGCAATTTTCTTCGTGATTAGGCAGTTTAGGGAATACCTAAACCATGACGAGGTAGTATAAACACGGCATTTTCACATTAACCTCAGAAACTACTGCTATACTTTTATATGAATTGGAAAGTTAAACCGAAAATTCCAACTAAGACTAGAAAAAATTTAAGTAATTTTGATGACCTGACTGCACAGCTCGCGTATAACAGAAACATCGAAACGTCAAAAGACCTCGAAACCTTCCTGAGCCCGGAACTGGATTCTCTAAATAATGCAGGGAAACTAAATGATATTGAAAAAGCAGTTCAAATAATTCTCGACAAGGTCCTATTAAAAGAGAAAATCTATATCTACGGTGATTACGATGTTGATGGGATATGCTCAACATCGATTCTTTTTGATTTCCTGTTTAGGTCTCTTGGAGCAAATGTCATGCCATATATTCCCAGTAGATTTGATGAAGGATACGGTATCAACCCAACTGCGATCAAAAAACTCCAAGACGAAGGAGCAGGGTTGATAATATCTGTAGATTGCGGTATTCGTGATGGAAAGATATTAAATGAAGTGCTTTCTTCGAAAACCGACTTGATAATCACCGACCACCATCAAACTCCCGAAAACGAAGAAGATTTAGATATACTGAAAAAAACAGCTAAAGCGGTTGTTCATCCTCTTCTTAATGATTACTCATTCAAAGATATTTGTGCAACAACTGTTGTTTGGCATCTAATTAGAGAGCTAGCAATTGAGGCGAAAAACAAGAAATTATTAATAGGAGATTTTGATGCACTAAAATATTTAGACCTTGTGGCACTCGCAACAGTTTGTGACGTGATGCCATTAATAAACCAAAACAGGGTTATAGTTGCAGAAGGTTTGAAGCAGATGAAGGATACGCAGAATACTGGACTAAGAGAATTACTTATGGTTTCGGGAATTTCTTCTGAAGATTTAGCTGCTTATCATCTTGGATACGTCCTTGGACCTAGGTTGAATGCTTCGGGTAGACTAGAAACGGCACTTGATGGTGTAAGATTGCTCTCTTCTAATAATTCGGAAAAGGTTACAGAACTTGCCAAGAAACTTAGTGAATTGAACACAAAGAGACAGGAAATGACAAAAGAACTTATGTTTGATTCAGAAAAACTACTCGAATCCTGGGGATCAGATAAAAAATTGATTCTAATTACTGGGCAGGAGTGGCCTGAGGGTCTTGTTGGTTTAGTAGCGGGTAGGTTATGCGAAAAATATCACAGACCAGTGATTGTCTTATCTTTGAAAGAAGGTTTAGCGGTGGGGTCGTGTCGAAGTACCGCCTCGTTTCATATTACAAAAGCAATTTCTCGGGAGGCTGATAAATTGGAAAGATACGGAGGACATGCACAGGCAGCAGGATTGACTATAAAAGAAGAAAATATTAGGAATTTTGCAGACAACATGCTCAAGTATGCTACAGAGGAAATCTCGGATGAAGATCTAGAGAAGATACTTTCAATCGAGATGGAACTATCAGAGGATTTGATTAATAAGGACACCCTTGAAGAAATAAATCAATTCGGTCCATTTGGTTTCGGGAACAAAGAACCTATCATCTCGATAAACTCCGTAAAAGTTATTAATGTTAAAAGAGTAGGAAATGGAGGGGATCATCTCAAGCTTACTTTCAGAAAAGATGTCGCGACCATTGATGCTATTGGATTCAAAATTGGAAAGAAATTCGCTAGAATTAAACCGGGAGATATCTTAAACATTGCTGGTTATCTCGATTTGAATAAATTCAATGGAGTAGAGAGTGTTCAGTTCAAAATTGTTGATATACAAAATGGATAGGATCTTTAATTGGATTAATACAAATATACTCTATGTTTTCTTAGTATTTCTAGTACTTCTCAACCTATTACCCATAGTTGCACCAATATTACTCCATTACGAGCAATATGATTCATCAAGAGCTATTTATAACATTTATTCTTTTTTTTGCCATCAGCAACACTGGAAGAGTCTACACTTGCACGATCACCAAATTGCCTGGTGTGCTAGAGATATGTTCATTTGGGGTAGTATGCTATTTGTGCTGGTTATGGTACTGATTAGAAAAGTAAAACCGCTAAGTCTTTTGTGGTTAATAATATATTCTTTCCCAATGCTAATTGATGGTGGTTTACAGACATTCGCTGTTTTAGTTGGTTATAGTGATTCATCTGCATTTTATGTAAGTAATAATTTTTCTAGAATGTTGACCGGTACAATTTTTGGAAGTGGATTTGGATTGTATATGTTTCCACGGATGAAAGAATTGGTTCGACAAGAGAAGACAGAATCTTCTTCTGGAAATGGCTTTAAATTATTTAAAGGTGGTACAAATCATTTAAGAATTGTACTTTTAATAATTCCAGTTATGTTTTTGCTATATATTGTTTTCATTCAAGTTTGGCAAATCACCTCAACCGAATATCTGCCATCGAATTTCCTCGATACAGAGACTAAATTACCAGAAGATAATAGGGATTGGTTTCTCCGAAGACAAAGAGGAATTTGATATTGTAATATCTCGAATTTACAATTTGCAAAAAATACTTCACCGAGTATTTTCATGATGCTATAATCCCATTTCTGTTTATTTGAAAATATTAATTTCAGCTAATTATGAGTACTGATAAACCAATAAACGCGGACTTGAATTCGATTTTGCAAATCGAGAAAAAATTTAAAACACAAAAGAGAAAATTGCTAGAAGAGATGACATCAAATACTGAGAAAAGTAAAAAAGAGTCAATAACTAAAATTAATGACTTGAAAAAACAGCTATCAATGATAACTAGCGTTGATAATAACTCCGAGACTGAAACTATACCAGTAGATGCTGAAGCGAAATCTCAAGTTACCAAAGAACTAGGTCAAAAAATGCAAAAGAATTCTGAAAAAGCAGAAGAACTTCTAGATAAATATTTATTTTCATAACTTTTAAAATTAAACATGAGTGTCATTGCCTGTGATATATACAAACTTGTATTCAAAAGAGAACAGATAATTCCTGTTCTTAAAAACATTGCCCTGTCACAGAATATCGAGCTGGTCGAACCAGTTGTTGTACTACAGGGTTTATCTGAAATATCTGAATCCAGAATTTCAAGATTAAAAGAAGAGGTTACTAAAATTGAAAAAATTATTAACTACCTTAAGTTAAACGAGGAAGAAAACAAGAAAGCTATTAGTGACAAATTTGTTACAAATACCTTGAAAGATTACACAAATTTAAGTCATGAAGTTGATGATTTTGCAGAACAACTTGATTTAGTAAACCAGCCAAATGCTAAGGGAGAAGTTCAATCTTCGACCAATATTGTCGGGGATATTAGACAAGATGCTCAAGCTTCCAAATTGCCGTCCGAGTTGCTCACAAGTATATCAAAAACTTTTAACCGTGGAGAATGAAAAAGTTAGTGAGTTACTTGAGGAGCTGGAAACAATAAGTCCGATAAATGTATCTGTCTTTTCTAAGGATAAACATGATACAGAACTATTGCTGATTTCTGTAAAAGATGATGCTGAGTTTGTCGATAGTTTTATTGATCATAATTCTAGTTTTATCAAATCAATAGACTCGGGAGAGTCAGTACCTGTTACGTTAGCGTTTGAAAATAATAACGAAAAAGTAAGTGAAGTAAATAATGAGACATTTGAATTG
>CALMQQ010000093.1 GCA_937871845.1 uncultured bacterium | reverse complement strand
GTAGACTCTCCTGGAGGGGATGTGTATGCTTCAAAACTTATTTACAATAAAATTGTAGAGTTTAAAGAAACAGGAAAACCAGTTGTGGCTTTCATGCAAGATATAGCAGCATCAGGAGGTTATATGGTTTCCGCACCTGCAGATCAAATAGTAGCATCGGAAGTAACTGTTACGGGAAGTATAGGAGTTATAGCATCATACGTTGATTATGAGGAACTATTTGACAAAGTAGGACTAGAACAAGTGAATATAGTTAATACCGAAGGTAAAAATAAGGCAGGAGAAGATTTGAAAGACAAAGAAAGTGAAGCTTACATCCTTTATCAAGGAATCTTAGATGATATTTACGACGAGTTCATCGAGATAGTTGCTGACGGAAGAGGCATGACCAAAGAAGAAGTTATTGAGTTAGCTGATGGAAGAGTCTATACAGGGACACAAGCTATAGAAAACGGACTTATCGATGAATTAGGAGAAGATAAAGAAGCATATGACTTAATAGCAAGCCTAGCAAGTCTTAATAATCCAAACTTTATTAGGTACGAAAACGAAGAAAATCCATTTTCGCTATACAGCATGTCTCTAAAAAACATACTTTTTCCCGAATTATCTGCAATAGAATCCAAAAAGCCCGGATTATCAGTTCAATATCTGATGAAAATCTGATAGATGAAGATCACCAGACTGAAAAGAGGTGTGCGAAATGCACAAAAGATTGCCATTTATGTTGACTCAAAGTATACTTTTAGTGTATTAGAAAGTATACTTGTTGATGAAAACCTATATATTGACAAAGAAATCACAGAAGAAGACCTTGATAGGATAAAAGATTTAACAGAATCACTAGAATTAAAAGTAAAATTAATAAATCTTATTTCACGAAGGCCAAGGTCTGAACGAGAGATTCAACAATATCTCTTAAAACAAAATATCAAAGATAACAAAGGCATTATTGAAACACTGAAAAACGAAGGATATATTGATGATACGAAATTCACAGAATGGTGGATTGATCAGAGAGTAGCATTTAAAAATCGAAGTATAAATGAAATAAGAAGTGAATTACTTGGTAAAGGGATAAGTAATGATATAATTGAAAACGCGATTGGGGAAGCAGACATGACAGAAAGCGAGTTGAAGTCGATAAAACTACTCGCCGAAAAGAAAAAAAGCTTATTAAAGCATAAAAAACTGACCACAGAGCAATTGAATGAAAAAGTAGTGCAATTTCTTCTCAGAAAAGGATTTCGCTGGGAGCTCATTCAAAAGGCACTGGAAAAGTAATTAAAAAGTTAATTATTATCCTGTTAAGTATATGAACAACATTGGTGCAAAAATTAAAACCGCTAGAGAAGATGCAAAAATGTCCCAACTTCAAGTAGCAGTAGCCTTGAGTGTCTCAGATAAAACCATTTCTGGTTATGAATCAAATCGTATTTGTCCACCAATTGACAAACTACAGCAAATCAGTGATTTACTGAAAAAACCAATAACTTTTTTTCTTGAGAACGATACCAAAGACTATAAAATTGCATCTCGTTTGACAGCAGTTGAAATTGCACTTAGAGATATTAGGCAGGAACTTCGGGAAATCAAAGTACTTTCCCAGAAAAATAATTTAGATTAATACTTTTACAAAAGCACCTACTAGATGGTAAAATCATTAATCGCTTTATGCAGTTGTAATTATTTATAAATTTGATCATGAATACAGATTTGCTTACAAAAGTTGAAAAGAACTTTGTTCGAAGAGTTCCTGAAATTGCAGTTGGAGATCAGGTCGAAGTACATACATTAGTTCGAGAGAAAAACAGACAAAGAATACAGGTATTCAAAGGCCTTATAATCGCTATCAAAGGGTCAGGATTGAGAAAGATGTTCACAGTCAGAAAAATCAGCTCAGGAATTGGCGTAGAAAAAATCTGGCCTTTACACAGCCCAAACATTAAAAAGATTGTTATTACTAAAAAAGGAAATACAAAGAGATCAAAACTTTACTACTTAAGAGACAGAATCGGTAAAAAAGCTCTTAAAGTTAGAACTTCAGAAGGTCTACAACTTGAAGATTTTTACGCTGTAGCCGAAGAGGACTCCGCTCCAGAAGAAGTAGTTGAAGATGAAGTGGTAGAGGAAGAAGTCTCAGTAGAAGAAGTACAAGAGGAAAAAACAACAGAACCAAAAGATGAAGAAACTGCCGCAAAGGACAGCAAGTAACCATCTCGAACTAGAATTACTTTCCAAAGGATTTAAAAATATAATCGGTATTGATGAAGTTGGTCGTGGTGCTTTTGCTGGACCAGTTGTAGTAGGAGCTTACATCTATACCCAAAATTCTAAAATTATCCCCGGAGTTACAGACTCAAAAAAAGTCACCAAAAAAAACCGAGAATTAATATCAGGATTAATTCAAAGTGGCGATAGTATTATCAAAATTGGCGAAGTTGACCAGATTAACAAAGTAGGTATTGGGAAAACCGTGGAATCATTAATACATAAGATTCTAGAAGTATATTCCTCCCAAGATACTTACTTTCTAATTGATGGATACTTCCCAACTCTAAAACAAAAGAACTCACTACAAGTACTCAAGGGAGACTCACTCCACTACTCTATCAGCTGTGCTTCAATCGTTGCCAAAGTATATAGAGATAACTTGATGCATGATTTCGACTCTAAATATCCTGATTATAACTTTGTAAAAAATGTAGGATATGGTACCGCGACACATATCGATGCGATAAAAAAATATGGTATAACTCCATTGCATAGATTGAGTTTTAAGCCTATCGGTGACATCGCAAACAATAAAAGGAAAATCTCATAATAAACAAGTTGGGTATGCTGGCGAAGAATTCGTTTCAAAGTTTCTACAGAAAAAAGGATTTGAAATCGTTGATAGAAATTTTGTTATTCAAGGTGGTGAAATCGATTTGGTGTGCATGGATGGCAATCAAATTGTATTTGTTGAAGTCAAAAGTCTTTCGTCAAATTCTGAAATTATGCTTGAGCAGACCATCACCAAAAAGAAAACAAAAAGTCTAATAAAAACATGTCGTGTATGGCTGAGTAGAAAGGGTTTAGAAAATAGTGAATGGAGGATTGATTTTGTTGGCGTTATATTTGAAAGATATGATAAAATCATAGCGGTAAAGCATATTAAAGGTGCTATTTTTTAGTTCTTTTAAATTAGTAACATAGAGGTCTCCGATAATTGCTAGGCAATTTCGAGGACGTAAGAAAATTTGGTCTTTTCTAAATCGAAAGGCCCCGTTTCTCACTACGTTCGAACGGGAATAACGCTCTTTTATGTAAATTAAACGTAGGTCCCGTATAAATTCCTGCGGAATTTTACGGGACATCAGAAAATCTGACTTCAAATTAGTTGACCTTTTACATTTTTATTAGAAGAGGTCCCGTGACTCACTTCGTTCGTACGGGGCATCAAAAAGTCTGGCTTTAACGAAGTGAAAGCCTAGACTTTTTAGATGGGTTGGTAGCTCAATGGTAGAGCAATGGCCTTTTAAGCCAGTGGTTGCGGGTTCGAGTCCCGCCCGACTCATATTTTGCCTTTGAGCAAAGCGAAAAGTTGCAAAATAAAGTCTGCCGAAATTTTAATGTAGGCATGACTCATATGATTTATCTCTGATATTGTTACAGAGGCGGGACGAGAAGTTTATCCCGTAAATCGAAAGAAGTGAGATTGTACGGGAAGTCGCGCCCGACTCATATTTTGCCTTTGAGTGAAGCGGAAAGTTGCAAAATAAAGTCTGCCGAAATGTAATGAAGGCATGACTCATATTTTATAGAAAATGATATTTCCCCCAAAAGTATGTATACAAGATAATTCTCAGTTTATTTACTTTTAACTTCCCCGTAGTATAATCCATTAATATAAGGGCTACTTATCCTGGGCTACATATTTATTCTTTTATATTCATAAAATGGATGAACTATTGGTAAGCAAAGAAACGCAGAACAGTCTAAGGATATATGTATTTGAAGATGATCCTGGAGTTATTAGCGATTTAAGATTTAATGTTGAAAATTTCTGGGGTCATAAAATAGTAGGTGTCGCATCTACAATAGAAAAGGCAAAATTTGTTATTCCTTCACTTGGTAACTTGGGAGTACAAGCTGCTATTATTGATGCGAATTTAAGTGGACTTAAACACACAGGACATGGAACACAAATTTGTAAATTAATCAAAGAACAGCATCCAAACATTAATTTGGTTGGCTATGGGGCGGAAGCATTTTCAGGAGCAGATTACTGGGTAGGCAAGGCATCTGGTCCTAAGGTGTTGGAAGATACACTTTCAAAAATCTCAAGTAGTATTTAGCATCATTGTATTATATTCTGTTATAATCTCTAGAAATTGAAATTATATTAATGAAAAGAATCACAATAACCCCAGAAAAATTAATTTTCATATTTGTGTGGATTGCCGTTATTGGCTCACTCTACATTGGTTTCTTTGGGGATCCTGTAGCGAATCTAAAATCAATGGACCTATTCAACTCCGACAACTCAATTCCACCCTGTGATTTATGTTGGTATCAGAGAATGGGGATTTATCCAATTGCAATTATCTCGACAATAGGACTATGGTTGAAGGAAAAACGAATAGCTTATTATATACTTCCCTTTTCAATCTTAACTATCCTCGTAGCAGCTTACCACGTCTACATTCAAGAAACTGGATTAGGAGTTGTACCTTGCGGGGTTGGTCGTCCTTGCGATGTTAAAGAGTTTGAATATCTAGGATTTATCACAATCCCGGTGATGTCCCTATTAACAACTTTGGCAATTACATCACTCTCTCTTATTTCACTCAAAGTTCATAGAGGAAAATCCAATAAGACTATTTAAAATTCATACAAAAATCTTCTAGTATCTCGTAGTATTTTTCTAAACTCGAAATCTCCACATATTCATCTACCTCATGAATTCCATTACCACTCGGACCAAATACAATTGCAGGAATATTATGCAAACTCGCGTATCTTGCGTCAGTTGCATATTCTTTACTATGCAACTCTGATTTATTTCGTAATTTAACTTGAATTATATTATTGAGTTTTTTAATTTTCTCATTATCTTCGCTGGTTTCTAACGGAGGTGATGTAAAAAGGGTTTCGATTTCAACATCCTTAAAAATTTCATTTATACTGCTTATTAAATTATTCAATTCTTCATTTGTGGTAAAGCGTATATCAATCCATACTGATGAAACATCAGGAATTTTATTTATTGAGTCACCACTTTCTATTTTATTAAAACTATAAGTGCTTTTCCACTCTGAAGATAAGGGTTGTGGATTCTTAGCTACAAAGTCTGAAATGTACTTCGAGGTTTTGTGTAAAGAATTCTCACCTAGCCAAGGTGTTGAACTATGTGCACTGGTGCCTTGAATGGTTAACTTACTTCTCCATACGCCTTTGTGTCTATTAACAATATACAAATCGGTAGGCTCGCCTGTGATGAAAAAATCCGATGTTATACTTTCTTCGTCGAGAAGATATTTCACGCCATCAACACCACCTTGTTCTTCGTCAGAAGTTAACATAATTCCTACATTTGGAGAGAGCTGATTTGATAAATACAAATTCTTCAATAATAATACAAATACGGCAACAGATCCTTTCATGTCTAATGTCCCTCTTCCATGTATTCGACCTTCGTTGATGAAGGTATGATATTGCTCTTCATGAGCATGAACGACATCTATATGACCATGAAGTAATAATGAGAAATTCCAATTCTCTTTTTGTGGATGATAAATCAACATTGAAGGTTTTCCATTTCTATAGAACTTATAAGTTTGTAACCCAATTTCCTGCACAAATAATTCAATAAAATTTATCAGTTCTTCTTTTATGATGTCACTTCCACTAGAAACGGTTTTGAATGAAACGAAATCGTGAATTAACTGTACAATTGTGTCTGTATTATTTGAATGCATGTTGGGAAATTTTATAAAAATAAACATAGTGACTTCAAACCTTGCCCACCCTTCACATATTCATCGACTTTCAATTCGATAATATCTAGCCCTAAACCTAACAAACTAGTGTGTAATTCATCGGAAATTCCTTTTGGAACGAGGATTTTATCGTTTATTTTGATAAAGCTGGATGCGTATAATTTCGCATCTTCATCAGATATCGCTATTGGATTAGGAAAATGGTAACAAACCTTAGCATGTTCAATCATGTTAAACGCATCAGGGTAATAAACAACGTTATTATCATCAATTGGTCCAAGACACTTATTAAGATGATTGTAGAGGTGATCCGTAATTTTAAAATCAATCAAAGTCGTGTTTAAGAACTTCTCAAGATGATTCTGTGATTTTACAGCTGTTCTCTTCCCCCATCCGAAATAATAATGATTATTAGTCTTAAATAAATCCGCACCAGAAAAATAATCTCGATCTGGTGTTGTAGTTGTTTTATAACCCATTCTTTCCAACAACTTCAGTGCATATTTGCTCTCTTTACGTCTTGGAGTTTTTTTGAATTTAGCCACCAAGAAAGTGTCTTTATGTAAAAACCCCCAATCACCAACATAAACCATGTTTGGTAAATTTGGCTCTTGGTTAATTTCAATAACTTCGAAACCTAGATCTTTCAATACATTTCTCAAACCAATATATTCTCCAAACACTTTTGTATTATCAATTTTCAGCCTTTTATCCAATTTAGGATTAACTTGAAAATCAACTTCAAAATTTGTAGGTTTACAGATAATTACTTTCATAGTATTTGCTAGGTTACTTCGTCAATTAAAACGAATCAGGTTAGCTCAAAAGTTAAAACGGTAATTAGTTTTTCGAAAGTTTAGACTCAATTAGTTTCATCGCTTTCTGTGGGTCTGCTTTACCTTTTGTCATCTTCATCACCTGACCAAGTAGGAATTTTATGATATTTGGATTTTTATTAATATCATCCAAAACTTTTGAATTATCTCGCAATACCCGGTCTACGATTTCATTAAGTTCACCTTCATCACTAACTAATTTGAGACCACGTTTTTCAACAATTTCCTGAGGTTTGGCACCTGTCTTGTACATTTCATCAAGAACTTGCTTGGCCAACGTACCAGAAAGCTCTCCATTCCTAATCATTTGAACCAATTCCAATAAATCATAGCCACTAAATTTTAAATCTTTGAGTTTAATCTTGTCTACCTTCGCCATTCCCAAGACATCTCGAATAAACCATTTTCCAAAAAGTGCGATTGTCTCGAGATCTTTTTCGTTTTTAATAGCATCCTCAAACCATTTCGCACGGTTCTTATTGGAGATAATCGTCTCTGCTGTAGAAGGTTCCAATTTAAATTCTTCTATGAATCTGTATTTTTTGTCTTGAGGTAATTCTCCGATTTCACTACTTATCTCTTCGAGCCATTTATCGTCAACGATTATTGGTGGAATATCTGGCTCTGGGAAATATCGATAATCCTCAGCGACTTCTTTTTTTCTCTGGCTATGAGTTTTACCAGACAAATCTCTCAAGCCTCTCGTTTCCTGATCTGGATTTTTACCGTCATCTAGAATTTTACTCTGTCTTTCGTATTCATAGTTTATTACTTTCTCAAGAACGGAAATTGATCCGATATTTTTCACTTCAACTTTATATTTTGGTAAACCTTTGTCGCCAGCCTTTTTCAAAGACATATTGAGCTCGAAACGCATCTGACCTTTTTCCATATCAGCAGTACTTATATCTAAATACCTCACTATCTGTCGAAGTCTTTTCGCGAATGTGAGGACTTCTTTAATATCTTGAAAATCAGGTTCAGTGACAAGTTCGACGAGGGGAACACCAGATTTATTAATATCTATAAGTGTTTCATTTTCATTATGGATGGATTTAGCAGTATCTTCCTCCATATGAATTCTCGTTATTCTAATTCTCTTTGCATCCTTATCCGTGTCAATTTCCAGAAACCCTTCATAGCAGAAAGGTAAGTCGTACTGAGAGATTTGATAACCTTTCGGTAAGTCAGGATAGA
>CALMQQ010000092.1 GCA_937871845.1 uncultured bacterium | reverse complement strand
AAAAGAAGATTGGAATGCATTATTTGAATATTGGAAAAAACAAGTCGAAGAGTTTGCAATTAGCATCGGGATAAACAGGGATAGTTTCAGATGGAGAGCTCATGAAGACTTCGAATTATCACATTATTCATCGAGGACGGAAGATTTGGAATATATATTCCCATGGGGACCTAAAGAATTATTTGCTATTGCATACAGAACTGATTTTGATTTAAAAAATCACCAAGAAAAATCTGGAAAAAGTTTAGAATATATATATCCTGATGGATCGAAAATTATTCCACACGTAATTGAGCCTACGTTTGGTTTGTCACGAGCAATCACGGTTGTCTTGATGAATGCATATCACGAAGAAGAGATTCAGGGAGAAAATGGATCGACTGGAAAAAGTAGGGTAGTACTGAAATTAGCAAAGAATTTAGCACCGATCAAACTTTCAATTTTCCCTCTACAAAAGGACGAAAAAATACAATCAATAGCGAAAGATATATATAATAATATTAAAGAGAAATTCTCTGCAGAATACCAAGATTCTGGTAATATTGGGAAAATGTATCGAAAGCAAGATGAGATCGGAACTCCTTATTGCGTTACTGTAGACTATGAGACAATCGAAGATAAAAAAGTAACAGTCAGAGACAGAGACACGATGAAACAAGAGAGAGTAGAAATCGATAAACTAGAAGATTACCTAACAGAAGGTTTAACGCAATAAATAAACAAAAGAAGCGCGGGTCTTAATTTGAAATGAAAGTGAATTAATTGAACTCGTTCCTATCAGCTATAGTGACTTTAATTGTCTCACTTTCTCCATCACGTATTACAACAATATCGACTTCTTCACCAATTTTTGACCTCTGTATCAGATTTAATAGTGATTCGTCCTCTAAATCTTTACCAGCAAATTGCACTATAACATCACCTTCAACAATTCCAGCAGTTGCTGCAGGACTATTTTCTACTACATTCATCACAATTGCACCTACAACTCCTTCGTTTTTGTAGAACACTAATCTTCTTTGATATTCAACCCCGAGGAAAGGTAATCTAAAATCACCAAATTCGTTTAACTCTTGAATTCT
>CALMQQ010000091.1 GCA_937871845.1 uncultured bacterium | reverse complement strand
TGTTTAGTTTTCTTTGGAAATCCAATGGTTTTAAAGGCAGAATCGAGTTTCCCAGCTCAAGTTCAATCAGTTATTTGTGGTTACGAAAACACCTTTGCTATTAGTTAATTTGTTTACCAAAGCACCGTAGAAATCTCTCACATCGTGAACTGAGACCGTGCTAGTTTTATAACGCTTACATTGTATATAGGATCGAACCCCATCTTTATCTGCAATAACATCTATACCTCCATCACTTCTACCTCCAACTACTTTTATATCATAACCAAGTTTCCTGTACAGATTTCCAATATAACCCTCAAACTCACTTGGTGATAAATCTGTAAGTCTATCTAGCATTTGTCTATCCGTTGAATATTGATTTTGGAATTTAAATTTTCTTCCTAGAATCAAAACCCTAACCCATTTCTTAATCAGATAGAATACAACTGAAAAAATTAGAAAAAGGCACACTACAATGATAGTCGGTTTAAGGATTATAAATAGGTGATCAAAAGTAATCATAACAATAATTAATATACTAATAATTTATGTGTATATTCTGAGTGATTTTGAATAAATTAATCAGATAACTTCTTCCTCATAAAAAACTTCTTATTTCCACTAATCTCCCCAATACAAACAACGGGAAACCCTTTCTTTTCATAGAATTCTTTCGCTTCGGGGACCGAAGAAACCCACCATTCATTAGCACCTCTTTCTCTTATATTTTCTTCCATCCTTGAGAGGAGTTGAGTTCCAATTCCTTTATTTTGATATTCACATTTAACACCGAAGAATCCGACCCAAAATGCTTCTTCTCCAGGAAACAAATCTCCCATGGCTTCGTTTGCATAATTCACGTTATCCTTGTACCACCCAACTATCCCCACAACCGTATCGCCATCCAGACAAATCAGATGTGCATCCATATCAACAAGGTGGTGTTCAATTTCCTCTCGCGTATCTAATTCCAAGTCTAACAGTAGCTGTACTGATTCTTCATAGTAGTTTTGAGTGAGAGTCTGGAATTTCATTTGTTTAATTATAGTTTCTTTTGAAAGAAATACGAACCTTATATATTCCCTAACTTAGTAATTATATCGTCTCAACGAATCCAACTCTCGAATGCAAGTTTCGTAATCTGCTTCTGTTTGTAATCTACTACATAATCCGAAGTCTTTCGTTTCATATCCGATTTTCGCATAACACATCGCTGAATAATATCCCCCCGAATTTGGGTTCTCTTCGTCTAATGTTAATACATTACAAATTTCTATATCCAAGAAGTAATCATTTCTGCGAGCAACATCGTATATACACTTTTGCACATCTTCTTTTAATGAATAACATTCCCTCCAGTCCTTGGAGTGTATTGAAACCTCATCAATACAAGCCCTCATTTCAATGTAATTATCAGACAATGCATTACATGCTACAAAACTTTTGTTCTCTGAAGAATATTTTACTATGCATTCTCTGGTCATCTCATAATCATTCATATCTCTACAAAACTTTATATCGTTCATATTTATAGCCTTTGAAACCATGCCATCTAAATATTTTGAATGTATTATAGGAGTCATTATTAATAAAACGGAAGTCAAAGAAAGTAGAATTACCAATGCAATTGATAATCTCTTTTGCCCTTGATTAAAGACTCGAAATTTGAAATGTCTTACAATATATACAAATCCGTAAAGTATAAAGAACAGTGGTAATAAATATGTTAGTGCCATAAGACCGAGGAGCCATTCAGAATCAGCTATTCCGGAAAACATATCTAGCATAAAATTGGTGTAGAGCATATTCCTAACAGTCAGATCCGTTCCCAGAAGAAACCAACTAGTGGGATTATTAAGGAAATTCTCAATTATTGTATAGTCGAGGAATAATTTAGTGACCTGAATTAACTCAACAAATACAGTAATAAGGGCAGAAAAAAACAAACTCAGTAAAACTATATTAAATCCATAGTACACACTATTATCAAATCTTTTGTGATTTCTTCTCATATATAAATATGTTACTAAGTACATTGGATTTATAATTGTGAGAATTGTACCTCCCAGTAGGAATAAGGGTAATAACAAGAAGTCAGAAATAGTTGTAGTGGCAGTATCTCCGAAGAAACTAACCATAAACCAGAAAAAGATAGTTATTAATAAATTTGGGAGAACACTTAAAATATATGGGGTTTTGATTGATGAGAGGATTCTTTTTAGTCTGTTCACTACGTAGAAGTTGTATTAGTTATAAGAAATTCTAACAATTATCTATCATAATGTCTTAATTATATTGAAATATTTAGGAATCGCCCACTAAAGATTATCCTCCTCCCATAATGACAAGTATTCATCATAACATGCCCTAGCATCGTACCCCTTCAGCTCATTGCATAATGAATGATCTTTCTTAATATAAGCAATCTTGGCATAACAAGCTATTGTTTCTCCCATCCTAAAATATATGTCATCTTCGTCTGGAGCCATCGCATCACAGACTTCAGTATCGAGAAAATAGTTATTTCTTATAGCAATATCATTAATACATTCTTTCACTCTTTGATTCTCGTTTAATTCATAACACCCTTTCCAATCATTACTTATCTTTGATACCTCCTCTATACAATAATCATACAAACTCATAGTGTCCGATATGGAATTGCATTCATGGAAGTATGGTTTATCCAATACATACTCGCTAACACATTTCTCTCTCAAGTCTTGATTGAATAATTTCTCACAAGCAGAAACATCCCCTTTGTCAATGGCCTTATGGAACTGTCCGTTTTTATTAATGCTATTAAACAGAATAATTCCGAATATAATAATCAAATTTAACGAAACAAGGATAGAAATTATCTTGAATAACCTTTGCTGCGATTCAGATTGAACTTTATATTTCCTATGTCTAAGGTAAAATACCAAACCATAGAAAATAAAGAAAATGGGTGCAAAAATTGTGATTAGAGCGAGTCCCAAAGAAGACATAATAATAGGGCCATCTTGAATATTCATTAATGAATAGACATAGGCAGAGGATCTCAAAGCCAAATCCAAGTTAATGGTTGCCAGAGTTGTCAGATTAGTCAACATATTAATAGGAAAATATTGATTCCAATATGTTTCAAGATAAATAAGCAACTGAATTGCAATCGTAATTAATGTTGAGAAATAAATACTAATCTGAACAATATTTAATCCATAAAATGCACTATTCTCTAAATTCTTATGATTCTTAATCATGTAAATGTAAGTAACTATATACATCGGATTAATAAATGAGAGAATCAACCCGTAAATAGGGAGATATTGGGATTCGACTGCTCGAGGAAATGGACTTGTTCCAGCAGATGACGATACCGAGATAACAATATATAAAGAATAACTAATAATGAGGTTAAGTATAATACTTGATAGATATGGTATATGAATGGATTTAAAGATTGTCTTGAGTTTATTCAAGGTTTTGTGAATAACAAGTCACTTATGAAAATTATAACAACAATTTTAGAAAAAGGATAACCAATTACTCAATTGGAATCTCATATCCCCCCATTAATATATGCTCAACATAGATTTCAGTTTCATCCAAGACGACATCTTCTTTAAAATCAATTTTTATTTCGACCAATTGCCATGGTGGAGAACCAATACTCCCAGAAACAGTAATCTCTTTTAGTCTGATTTCCATGGGTTTTCTACCCCATATTGATTCAAGTTCGGGCATAATATCGTTTAGGAAAAAATATCTAATTACTAAAGTATCAGAATCCTCTAAAAATACTGTCTCTATATCTGTTTTGCTATCACATATCCTTCTGTTGCCTAATTTTTCTTTAGAGCAAAGAATCTGAGTACTTGTTTCTTCAACAATTTCGGTTCTGTCATTTATGGTTCGGTCAACAAGTCTTTGCCAATCAAATATGAAGATTGTAAGTAAGAATATGATTATCATGATTATGATCTTCTGTTTCCTCAGATCTGGGCTCAGTTTTTTCAAGATAATTAAACCTATATTTAAACAATAGAAAGAAGAAATAATACGATAGATGAGGATCCACCATGTAGGATCACCCAGGTACCTGCGTGGAGAGAACCAGGAAGTAATATGTGAAATTATATATATAAAAAATACTAATATAAGCAGTTTTGTGGTGAAAAATAGTAGTTTTATCATAATATTCCAAAAAATAACTATTTAGTTAACTATACAATTTTTTTAGCGTTTATTTGCTTCTCTTAATAAATGTAGAGACTAGATACCAAAAAATCACGTTGATTAGTAAGCCTAGAGCACTGAAACCAGTTAGACATACCGCACCTGTTAACAATGGAGACATCCCACAACCCAACTTATAAATATCTACCGGATAACCGATAGATAAAGGCCTATCCCAGAAAGGACCAAATCTATAAATTATTAGGATATTGAGAAAAATAAACAGTAAAAAAACTATTAAGAAAATTTTAATCCTGGTTTTGTTAGGTTTGAAATGATTGATGACACTCATATTGGTAAAATCAAAAAGCAAATAATTATTCACATAGCACCTCTCGATAACTTTATCTTATTTTTCAAATTACTTCTAGGGGGATTATATAACTTGTACTTATAGAGAATAGCTATGCTCTACGAAGCTTCAGCGAAGTAGAACGGAACAGCGCCAGGTTGTTCCCGCCCACGTTTTGTTTTGCTCTGCGGAATCTAATCGTGGCGAAACAGCGCAAGGCCGTTCCCAACGACTGTATGCTTCATCATCGCTTAGTTCGATTCATCAACAGTCTCGGAAGGGGTGGGATTTGAACCCACGATCAGGTTTCCCCGATACCGCTTTTCGAGAGCGGGGCACTAGACCACTATGCGACCCTTCCAATATTTAAACTCTTTCTACTTCATCCC
>CALMQQ010000090.1 GCA_937871845.1 uncultured bacterium | reverse complement strand
GCTATTATGAGAGTTCTCTCGAACTGTCCCATATTTTGAGCGTTAATTCTGAAGTAGGCTTGAAGAGGGATTGTTACTTTTACCCCTTTTGGTACATAGATAAAACTTCCACCACTCCAGACAGCTGTATTCAATCCAGCGAATTTATTATCCGAGTAGGGGATTACTTTTCCAAAATATTGTCTAAAAAGTTCGGGATATTTCTTGTATGCTGAATCAGTATCTAGAAATACTACTCCTAATTCATTCCATTTCTTCTGCATGCTGTGATAAATTACTTCCGATTCATACTGGGTCGCAACTCCCGCTAGAAACTTTCTCTCAGCTTGCGGGATGCCTAGTCTTTCAAATGTCTCTTTGATATTTTCTGGAACTTCAGACCAGTTTCGTCCTTGCTTCTCTGTGGCTCTGACGAAGTAGTGGATTTTGTCAAAATCTATTTCAGAAAGATCTGCTCCCCAGGTTGGCATTTCTTTTGAGATGAAATATTCATAAGCTTTCAATCTTAAATCGAGCATCCATTCATCTTCATTTTTTAATTTTGAAATCTTTCTTATAATTTCTTCGCTTATTCCAGCTCCGATATCTGTTTTCGAAATATGAGAGTCACTGAATCCATATTTTTCGTCATAATCCGTGTTAATTTGACGTGCGATTTGCGTCTCTTCTTCAAGTAGATTGCCTGCGTTTGTTTTTTGTCGTTGGAGGGATTTATCAGACATTTTTGAATTGTTTATATCCGTCTTTTTCAATTTTATCTATCAGTTCCCTATCTCCGCTTTCTACAATTTTTCCATCACTTAATACATGTACATAATCAGGAGTAATATAATCGAAAATACGTTGATAGTGAGTAATAATCAACACTCCTAGTTTTTTCTCGGAAGCAATAATATTGTTTACAGCTTGAAAAACAGATTTCAATGCGTCCAAATCAAGTCCTGAATCGGTTTCATCGAGAATTGCATATTTAGGTTTTAACACTGCTAGTTGTAAAATCTCAGCTTTTTTCTTTTCTCCTCCAGATAAATCCTCATTTAAGTTCCTATCCAGAAGACTTTCAGAGAAATCTAACTCTTGTGCCTTCTCTTTGAGAAGTTTTCGAAATTTGAATACTGGGAGTTTTTCTTTGTCAGATTTGCTTGAGTTATAAGCTAATCTTAAGAAATTTGAGAAATTCACACCTGGCACCTCAACAGGATATTGATAAGCAACAAAAAGACCACTATGAGCTCTTTCGTTCGCTTCTTCCTCAGTAATATTCTCACCATCAAGCTCTATAGAGCCGTTGGTGATTTCGAAACTCGGATGTCCCATCAATGTCTTCGATAGTGTGGATTTACCAGAGCCGTTCGGGCCCATCAAAACATGAAGCTCTCCTGGTTTTATATCCAAGTTCACTCCTTTCAAGATTCCTTTTCCATCAGCAGACTGACAATATAAATTTTTTATTTCTAACATTTTGTATAATTAAGGAAATGTTATTTTAACAGAAAGGACATAGCGAAGTTATATTTTTTAAATTTGACCAATATTATATATGGCGAATGGATATATATGCAAAACGTAAAGGTATGATATAATTTATTCAACTAAATTATTAACTAAAAAATATGGCTTATGGAGTTGATCACTATCAAGACTTAGCTGATTTGGACATGCAATCAGAGACTCAACCTACCTCAAATCGAAGTAAATTAGCATGGATTTTAGGAGGTGTTGCTGCAGGTGCTGTATTGGGAGGAATAGCATGGGCTATAGGGGCGGATCGTCTAGATGCATGTGCTGTTGAAAATTGTTTATCTGGTGCAGTACAATTGGTCTCACCTAATTCTCCGTTCACTGGAGAAAATCTTCCTGAACTAATACAAAGTTTTGGCTTAGGACAATAATTAAACGACTGGGAAAATCTGCTGTCCAGTCTGTGCGTCTTTCACGATAATCGCGAAAACAGGACATGACTGGGCAGCAGCTAGCACAATTTCATCTTCATCCCAGTCACTCTCCACGATAACTACTTTGTTTTCGTCATCAAGACCGAAAGTTTCAGGAGCAATAGCCACGCAACTCGCAGCCCCGATGCAAACATCTCTTAGTATTTCAATTTGATATTTCCTTTTTGGGTTTTTGCCCTCATGGCGATCTTCTGTGATTTTTGTAACTAGTGCTGACATAAGTATTAAAAAAATTGATTAAAAGTATAGCAGAAACATTTTCTCATTGTCACTCCTGCGTAGTCAGGAGTCTAAATTAGGGAAAATGTATTACTCCATAGAGATTCCTGCTTTCGCAGGAACGACAACTCAGTAAGCGTATCTTTCCTCAGGGGGGATATCCTTCTCAATAGTTGGTGGTGGAACGTCATCTCTCGCTTTCATACGTTTTAATCTTTCTTGGGCTCTTTTCTTTCGTGAAGATAATACTGTGATTGATGCAATTAAAGCGATAATTGCCATAAAGATTGATATTGAAAGTAATTTTGCTCCAAATCCTGCTAGATAATATGCCAGAACTGCAATTACGGCCATTACTGCTGTTTCTATTACAACCGTTTCTTTCATGGTATATCCAGCATTCATTAATCTGTGATGGAGGTGGACACGACCACTCTGAAATGGTCTTTTCAACAGAGGAACGTTTTTAAAGTGAGTGAGACGATAAATTATCACCCAGAACATGTCGAAAAGTGGTAGCGTTAACAACAATATAGCAGTGGAGATTTTCGCTCCTGATATCGTAGCCAATACAGCTACTAGATATCCGTAAGAACTCGTTCCGATTGTTCCACTGATGATTTTAGACGGTGGATAATTATATGGGAAGTAGCCTAATAGTGAAGCACCTAATGCTGCAGGTAAAATCGCGAGTTCTGGTCTACCGGTTTTAACGGCGATGAACATAATTGTGATTGACGTGATGATGGTAATTCCTTCGCCAAGAGCATCTATTCCAAACACCCAGTTCAAGGCATTGATTATGGTTACAATCCAGAATACTGTGAAAAGATCAGCAGGGAAAACGAAATTGTAAATCAAGTCACCTATGAAAAATTCTTTTGAAAATAGATTTAGGTCAATTTCAACACCCATAACTTGTATAAAAGTGATGCTAGTACCAGCAATTAC
>CALMQQ010000089.1 GCA_937871845.1 uncultured bacterium | reverse complement strand
GGATCTCTTCGTTTCTTCTTTAAGAAGAATTCACGTTCTGTCATCACGGTATAAAATATTTCACGTTCTAGCTTCTGCTCTGCCTGCTCTACTAGTTCCGTAAGTTTGGGTAAGTCGATGGTCCCAATAACCACTAAATCAATTTTCTGAGAAGAAGTATGATTTTGCTTGAGATAATCTTCCGTAAGAAGAGCAAACTTAACTTCTCCTAAAGTTTTATTAGCTCGTATCAATTTCCCTCCTAGTCCAAATGCCTTGTGCATCATACTTAGAAGTTCGTAATAATAGACACTGTCTTTGTTCTGTTGGAAGAATTTCTTTGAACCATCTTCTTCTGAGACAACAATGCCTACTTCTTCGAGTCTGGTTAGTTCTCTTCTCACTGCGTTGATTTCTTCGTCAATTTCGCGAACAATTCCCCTTAGATGTAACTTCACATCCGGCTGAAGCAGGAAGAATTTAAGAACTTTTATTCTTACCTTTGATACTAAAAGTGCTTCTAGTGTTGACGATGCTCTACCCATAGTTAATTATTATTAAATCTTACTTTTTGTTTTGACCTCTTGATAAATTTCCTTGCGTAATTTTGAATCATCTTTAAGCAATTCTTTGACTGCGTCTTTACCTTGACCGAGTTGATTGTCACCTTTTCTAAACCATGCTCCAGACTTCTCAATTACTCCAAACTGTATTGCTGCGTCTACAAGTGAACTAATCTTATCTATTCCGTTTGGATAAATAATATCAAACTCTGCTTCTTTAAATGGAGGAGCCATCTTGTTTTTGACTACTTTAACGCGTACAACATGACCACGAACATCATCTAGTTTACCTATTTTTTCTTTTTTGCGAATATCTAACCTCACCGATGCATAGAATTTCAGTGCATTACCACCTGTTGTAGTTTCTGGATTTCCAAACATAATACCAATTTTCATTCTTAATTGATTTATGAAAACCCCCGTAGTTCCTGTTTTCGAACAAATAGCTGTAATTTTCCTCAAAGCTTGACTCATCAATCGAGCTTGAAGACCCATATGTGAATCTCCCATTTCTCCTTCAATCTCAGCTCTTGGAGTAAGTGCTGCAACAGAGTCAACAACGATAACACCTACCGTTCCTGATCGAATAAGAGTTTCTAAAATTTCAAGCGCTTGCTCTCCATAATCAGGTTGTGCAATTAATAAATCATCTACATTGACACCT
>CALMQQ010000088.1 GCA_937871845.1 uncultured bacterium | reverse complement strand
TTAACCAACTAACATCATTATTAATTACAGCAATATCAGTAGTTTCTTGATGGTCCATAAGGTTTAATTACTAATTTTTGCTTTCGGGAGTATTACTTTTATGTTGCAAAAAGTCAAGAAAAAAGTAATACTCCGCCCATGAAATCAAATACATACACTTACAAAGAGTTAATGATAGAAACAATTCGCAGGAGAAGAGAGGAAAAATATAGGTTTTATGAACCCATTGGTAAGGTTGAGGAGTTTCTTAATAATTTTGGTTCATGTGATTTTTTTGTTTCTGTGCTGAGTGCCGCTAATGGTGTTGGCAAAACTACTTTAATAGGGAATATATTAGCTAATCTATTCTATCCGAATAAGAACTCATACTTTCATCAGAAATTGTTTCAAGATTATCCTTTCTCATTAAAGCGTGGAAGGATAGTTTCTGAACCTACTACCATCAAAGAAACGATTATACCTATGTTAGAGGAGTGGTTAATTCCTGGTACCTACAAGCGTGAAAAAATGGGAAAGAATTACTACTACCATTGGGAGGTAGAGGGAGGATGGGTTTTCGATATTATGAGTTATGATCGAGCGGTTAAAGAGTTAGAATCTATTACTTTAGGATGGTGTCTCTTTGACGAACCACCGCCTGAACCAATTTATAAAGCCACAGTATCACGTATGAGGCGTGGGGGTATCATTGGTATATTTATGACCCCTCTAGCAGGTTCAGCCTGGATTTATGATGATATTATTGCTAATCAGAACAATGATGAGGGAGAGAGATACTGGAGTACAGCAGAGATGGAGGACGCTTGTTTTCCTTTATGGATGGAAGTGTTAACAAACCAAGGTTGGAAAAGTTTTAATGATATAGATATCAAAATTGATAAGTATGCAAGTGTAGATCCATTTAATAATAGATTCAGCTTCAAAAAATCAACTAGGTTGGTAGAGAAAACCGCTAATGAATTATGCTATCTCAATAGTGGAATTACCTGCACACCAGATCATGACTTTCCCGCAATTAGAGATGATGGGAAAATACATAGAGTTAAAGCATCACAACTATACAGGGGAAACAAATTACTAACAAGATCTAGAATACACTCCGATAAACTAAATTATTCTCCTGATGAAAGGTTTACACCTCTGCAATGGGCAGAGTTTTTAGGGTGGTATATCTCCGAGGGATGCGCTGAAGGGTCAAAGAGTGGAAATAACCAACACAATCAAGTAATAATTTCTCAAACAAATAAAAGACTCGAACTAGAAACTTTCCTAAATTCTCTCCAGATAGGGTTTAAAAGTAAAAAATCAGGCGATAATTGGATATGTGATGAAAAACTTCATCAAATACTTTCACCACTAGGAACAGCAAGAGATAAATATTTACCTTCATATGTGTTTGAAGGGGATTATGATTACAGGCATAGACTCCTCGACTCGTTAATAATGGGAGATGGAGATGAGAACGATACTGCATATAGATATAGGACATCTTCAGAAAGATTATCAGACGATATACAAATCCTTGCTATGAGTTTAGGTTACAGAACAACAATTACATATCAATCTAATAGGGAAAGATATATTAAAGGTAAAAAACTTCCAGCTATAGGTGGTGTTTACACTATACGAATACTAAAAAGTAATAAAAACATTTATATTGAAAGAAAACCAGAAATACATACCACAGAACCACAAAAAGTGCGGTGTGTAACAGTCGAGGATGGCTACATCTTTGTTCGTAACCCGATAGAGAAAGTACCAGTAATAGCAGGGAATTGTATTGAGCATGGAGTTAGAGGTTTCCTACAACACAAAGATATTGAAAGGATTGTAAATCAGTTCAGCGAGGAAGATAAACAAGCTAGGGTAAAGGGACAATTCCAGCATTTAACAGGCTTAGTATTCAAACAATTCCAGCCACAAATCCATGTAATAGAACCTTTCGATATAGATATATATAACTATGTAGTAGTGGAGGCACTAGATACTCATCCACGAGTTCCAGATGCTTTGCTTTATGTAGCAATAAACGAGCAGGGACAGCACTTTGTTATAGATGAATCCTTCGAGAATAACACAACATCACAACTTGCTTTCAAGATTAAACAAAAGAGGTCTAACTACAGAGTGGTGAAGAAACTTATTGAACCAGCCGCATTTAACCAGGACCAGCATAGAGATTTAAGACAAGGACAATATGCATCCTTAGCAGATGAGTTGTATTACGAACATGGATTAGACTTTGAGGCAGGTAGTAAAAGAAGATTAGATGCCATCAAAAGGATTGGGGACTATTTATCCTATCAGAAAGTCGGGGACCAGTTCATTACATCCCCTAATCTATATATCTTTAGTAGTTGTACGAGATTGAAGTATGAAATTCAGCACTACTTATGGGATGAGTGGAGAGGTAAGTCGGCTGAATATAGGTCTAAAAAAGAAACACCAATGGACAAGGATGACCACTTGATAGAGGATTTGGGTAGGGTTCTATTAGAGAACGTTCAATTCACACCATATGTTAAGCCATCTTCAATGGACAATAATTCTATTTCTTATAATTCAGATCCATATGCCAAAGTCTAAATCACCTGAAAGAAAACTATTGAGTCAAAAAGAGTGTGTGATGAAGGTATCAATATATGAGGCTACATTAATCCTGGAATTAAGGAAACTGAGTTTTGGGAATGTAACTATTTATAAAAACATGGGAGAACCTTTCAGAATTAATCTAAATCAATCTAAGAACCTTAATATAGATGAGGCGGTTAAATCAGAAGATGTACAAATACTCTAAAATACAATTTTATTTATTAGGACAATACAATGCAATTTACAAATTCAGAGGGGAAATACATAGACCTGGAAAGATTCGTATGGATAGCCTTCTACAACGATAACACTTCACTAAGTCAATTCGATACAGATACTCAAGCGTATCACTACTTCAGAGAGATTGAACAATCTAAACTCATTGTATTTAGGATATTAGATACTTCTAATAATCAGACATACGACCTACAGTTTGACCCTTCAACAATGAAACTAATTCACTTCTATAGAACGTTAGTTGTAAAAGGTGCATCTACAACCCAAATAAGATTAACTTGTTTTGGATACGAAACAAAGCAAGGGGCAGTAATAAACGTTCTACTTCCCGATGGTAGATTAATCACTACAAATAACAAGGATTTCCATATTAATTTACAGGTTATATAAAGTGGCAGTAGTAATAACACAAACAGCCAATCCAGCAGGAGTTAACACATCCTCAAATGTAGCCACATACTCTAGCGTAGCCATTGGAGCTGCGGCAGCGAATAGAATAGTAGTGGTCTTGGTTGGTTCTGAATTAGCCTCAGCCTCAATAAAC
>CALMQQ010000087.1 GCA_937871845.1 uncultured bacterium | reverse complement strand
AATTAAGAAATACAAACCTTCAACGAAAAGAGCACGGCTATATTTATTCCGTAATTTAGGCAATTCTTGCTATATTGATGTGATGATAATACTTCTTTCGAGAATATATTGGGGAAAAAAATATCCAGATCCAGACCCAAATCTTGTCGATCTATATATGTATTGTTTGATAAATGGGATTAATTATAATATTCCTGGGGTTAATGTGGAGGAAGTGTATAAATCTTTTGTTGATTTTTATCGTAAGAAAACAGGTGCGGGTACGAGGCAAGATGATCCTATCGAAGTTTTTAATTTTATCATCAAAGAATCTTCAGGCAACCTTGATTTGCGAAAGAAACTTGAAATAACTTCCCAAAATAGTACAGATTACATATATTTTGATGCTAGCGATGATAGTCCCGTAATCATTAATCGTTCTGAATTTATATTAATTAATTCTGATCGTACTAATGATAAAATTAACGACAAGTTGCAATTAGCTGAAGTTTCCAAGAGTGATAATTATAACTTAATAGGTGTAATTAAACACGAAGGCGGTAATGGCAGTGGCCATTACATAATGGTTTTACGTTTAGGAGATGAATGGTATCTCTATGATGATGAAAAATATCGTAGAGGTAAGATAAATGTCGAGAAAATAAATGATGTTGAAGATTATATCCGGGAAGGAAGAATCTATTTATATGAACGTCAAGGAAAACCCGATGCCGGAGAAGTTGTCAATACTGAAGATGAAAAAGCACCACAAGCAGCATTACAAATGTCAGGAAAAGAACGAGAAGGCGCGTCAGCACAACAACAGGCTGCAAATGAGAGGGCAGCGCGCCCAAAAGTCGATAAAAATGCTAGTCAAGTGTCAGCAAATGCTCAGCCTCGTCCGACACCAACAGTTGTTCAGAAAACTCCAAAAGAACAGTTAAAACAAAAAATAAAAGAATCTAATAATAATATACGAAAGAATAAGCAAGCGATTATAAGATCTTCCAAAGAAGTTTATAATGACACTAAATATCAAAGTTTTTTGCGATATTTTACTAAGAAGCGTGATGAAGTGATACTTCGGATATTGTCAGTAAATTCGATGTTATCAAAAACAACTAACGAGGAACTAATTTCGAAAATAAACGATACCCTTAAGAGTTTAGAAGATGAGAAATCTCAGTGGGAAGGTCTTATAATTCTTGTGAAATTAGCTATTCAATCTCAAGTCGGAATAATGAATATGCTTAGAGACGATTATACAAAAGTAGAGTTCGATAATCTTAAAAATATCGACAACTTCGATAAAATATTCAAGTCACATGAAGATAGTGTTGACAAAGAATTCTTAAAAATGTACAATGAATCTAGAATCGATCCCTATGTTGCTAAGGTAGAAGAAACATCATTTTTAGAATTGTTTAATGAAGCTGTAAGAGAAGATCTATCAGCTCCGATCAACAATAATTTATTAAATCTAAGATCTTTGGATAATATATTTACCGATTACTATACTGGGGAACAATATATTATGATCCGTATAAAATCTTATAAGAATGTGAAAATCTATGGGAAAATTGTAGATGAAAGATTTGTTGCAAACGATGTATCAGATGACGGTCAAAGTATCTTAGTGTATCCAATAAACAATAAACTGTCTTCGATATGGTTACCATTAGCAGATATTAACGGGTATTCATCAATTTTAGATAAAAACACATGGTACGAAATTGGTAACAAACATGATCCGATGCGTGATTCAGATGATGAATTATCGACAACAAGAGATCCCCCTATAAGTGATTCAGATGATGAATTACCGACAACACATCCATCTATAAGTGATTCGGACGAAGCCACGTCATTAATCCCTGTATCAAGCGATCTACAACCTGAAAACCTTCTAAGAATTTCCATTTCTTCTTCGGAATACTTGCTAGAAATAACTCGAAGAATTGATGAATTTATTGATACAATTTCTCCCGAAGAAAACCCTGATCTTCAACGGTTGAAAACATTCCTTAAAGACAGAGTTAATGTAATTTTTGGTGAATACGAACGTTGGTGGGAAATATCAAATTTACTATCAGCGTACATTGAAACAAATGATTTGTCTAAATATCAGCAGGCTATGATAAAATGGACTGATGGATTACATTCACCAGAAACAGTTAATGCTATTGGAACAATGGAAGATGAAGAAGCTGAACTTGTTAGAAGATTAACAGGTATCAACTCAGAAGAACATGAAAGAACTCGAGTTACTTATCGTAGAAGACGTACCCCTGGTGGTCTAATCGGTTGGCGCAGAAGAAATGCTAGAAATTTAACCAGATATTGAACATTTCCGCATTCTCTTCTATAATAAAAGCATGCGTTGTTCGGCCATTGCGAAAAGTACCAACGTTCGTTGCAAGAGCGTTGCTATTGTAGGGTCTGAATTTTGTATCCATCATGTCCCCAGAACTAGTGTTGTTACAAAATTTGATAATAAAGATGACTCGGAATGCAATCTTGGTGAGATTATTCAGACTTTGAGTGTATCAAGCGTTGAAGAAATTTCTACCCCTGAAGCGCCTACTGTAGTGGCTGATGGTTACATCTCGGGGTTTATGAAATATTTAGGAATTTGGTGATGCACTTATTAGTGCATCGTTAGAATTGATTTCTATATACATTTGATCTTAAACAAAAATTATCATGTCGTCAATTAATCGTGAGCTCGCTATAATGATCCGAATTGCTATCAATGATGAAGCGATCTTACTTTCAAATAATTTTGAAACACTCTTCGAGGAATTCAAGGATCATTTTCAAACAACATTGCAAAGTACCCCAGATGATCTCTTAAAGAATCTTAACACACTGTTCAATATTGAGCAAGAGTTGATTTGTCATTTTCACAGCATCAATGCTTTAATCGCCCTCAATCGTCGAAATCATAACGATTTCCGACATGAGTTTATGAGACTTCGACACGCAAATAAAATGCAAGCCGGACTTCCTCGAGAGTTTAAGCAGAGTACGACTTTGACAAAGACATTGAAGAGGTTAGCATCGAGACTCGAGGATGTTAAGATTAACTGTCAACATGATATGAAGGTTCTTTCCTCACGTTTAACTTTGAGTCAATCGTAATTGGTATCCGAGAATTTAAACTTATAAAGTTTAAACAATTTTAGATGATACCGATCCCACAATAAAATGAATTGTTAATGAATAGAATTATCTTGGTTAAACAAGATGGACATAGAAATAAGTAAAAGATCGTTTAATTTGGCTCTTACTGATGTCAATAAACAATTCGAAAATCTTGAAAGATTCTTGATGAATCATTTACTGATAGCTGATGATCGAATTAAATCCATCGAGAGTTATTCTTGTGTTCAAGGGATCGTCTCTGAGATATTATCACTGAAAGAATTCTTTGATGCAGCTGTTGAAGCTAAGAATGAGTTGTGTATTGATTCTTGTCTGACTAATCTGTCAGAGTTGTGTAGACGAATGCAAATTGCTGTAACTGAATGTTACTCGTCTATTAGATACTCCAATTAGACAATTGTTATTATTCCCATTCGGAATAATGATCGAGAATTTTGGGACTAACAAAATGAAACGTTAATCTTAACAATTTTGTAAAACCTCAATTTTTGAAGTTTTTGACTCGACACAGAATCGAGTCAAAAACTCATGCCAAAATGCTCACAGAGTACTAGTACAACGTTCAAAAATAGATTTTAGTCTTCGATTGATCTATACATTTGTCAAAAACTTGAATTAAAACCTGATTTCAAAGCACCAATTGATGACCACGGAAACAATCGCCAAGAAGTACAACATTTATCCTGTAGATGATAAGGTAAGTTTTGATTATTATCGGAAGCAAAGCTTGCAAATGTGGGATGCCGAGGAGATTCGTATTGGAGAAGACAAGCAAGAATTCCTAAGCTTGAATCCCCGAATGCAGCTTCTTGTGGCAGATGTGATGATCTTCTTAGGACCTGGCGATGGACTTATTAGCAGTCAGATTATCGGGCTCGTTAATCGAACAAAGGTTTTTGGACAACAAGCATTCCTTGCCTACCAAATGGCTATTGAGATTTCACATGCCCATGCATACGCGGATGTCATTCAGATGTTCTTCAGTCCACAACGAGCAAAGGAGATCTTTGAATCGGTTGATACACTCGAATGTGTGAAGGCAAAGGCTGATTTCATCACAGAATTTATGGGCGACATTACTAATGCCGATTTGAGTGTCGTTAATCTTACCAAGACAATGATTGAGATTGCGGTTCGAATGGAAAAGTACCACCGTGACCTAGTTGCCTCTGATACCGCCAATGGCGTGGTAAGCGGTATCAAGCCCCCAAGTCTCACCGTTGCTGATATTACTAACTACATGAACAAGGTTACATTGAGTGGTATCACTGTCGACAACATTTTAGATCCTATTCCATTGGGTCAGAAGTATGTTGCAGCTGCCATCTCTGAGGGTATTTTCTTTATCTCTCAATTCTGTATCATCTACTACATCCGTGATCGCGGAATTCTGAAGCGTTTCTGTTATTTGAACGAACAGGTATCGAAGGACGAAAAGGTTCATCGTGATAATAACATTGATATGGCTCGAAAGTTCCGAGGTATTCATTTTGATGCCGAGTTTGTTCGAAACATCGGTGTTAGGGCTTTAGAGATTGAGGGTGGATGTACTCGTTACAATCTACGTATACCAATTGACTCTCGAGAAATCGATGATCTTGCTGGCATGACAGTTGAAAACATCGATCGTTATGCAGCAACGCTGATGGATCAGATTGTAGTTATGCTTGGTTATCCGCGTATATTTACTCAACAGCTACCAGAACCAGTTGATAGCACAGAATTCAAGGAGAAGATGAAGAAGTTAGATGATAAGGGATTGTCTACTACTGAGTATCATCTTGCCGTACAGAATTTAGTAGCTGAGCAGAAGGTGACTTCAGAAATGGCTCCACTTCCAAAAGGACAGTATTACGAAATTGCCCTTCCATGGATGCGTGATTGTTCCCTCGGTAAGAAGACTAACTTCCATGAAGGTGATCCCGGAGATTATCAGAAAGGCTCAACTAAACAGGCAGCTGTTTCTGCTTTAGGATTAGATGGGTTTAAGGACGCCCTGAAATTCGATCTGTGATCGAATTATGATCTGTGATCGAATTATGATCTGTGAT
>CALMQQ010000086.1 GCA_937871845.1 uncultured bacterium | reverse complement strand
ATTGCAATTTTATCGAAATTGACAGGGAAGGAATTTAATTTTGATAACTCGAAAAATTCTAATCAGGAGAGTTGAATTAGCTTTTGAACGCAAAACATCTCAAACAGGCCAGTGGCTAACTAAAATTGTAGGATTAAAAAACGCCATTTTCCCAGATGCGATCAATAAAGCACCTGTAAGTGTTTGTTTATCAACTTCAACAACTATTTCTTCGTTTTTTCTGATAGCCTGTGGTTCAACACTCGAAGCTATTAAAGACTTACCATGCCTTACGTATGCAAAAGCTCTTTCATTCATTGTTAGATCTGTATTCAAAGGCGCATTTGCTAATATTGAAATCTCTGGCTCCATATTTTTCAGAATTTAAGTTTAAATAATTGATAACTCCCATAAAAAGAAACAAGATGATAATATCACGGAACAGCCCTCGAGTCAATGTGTTTGGAATAATATGGTAAAGTTTATATTATCAAACTAACTCGATTAATTAATTAGCAAATAAAAAAATATCTCTGGATTATCCAGAGGATTTCTTTACTATAATAGACGAACCCGAATTGTGTTGATCTTGAAAGAGTTATCGGTGATAACTCGAATAGTAAAAACGCTATTTTTCCCTCGGAAGAGGGGATTTCTCGCATTCATTTACCAAACGGTATTTCATTGGAAACCACCACCTAGAGATCCGTCCCGCCATGTGTTTGAGGCGGGATCAGTCAGGGAAATTATATAACCAATAACGGTATTTCCATCTCGTCCAAACTCATCCCTCCATGAGTCCCTTTATTATTGTGGAGAGGTAAAAGCGGGTGGTCCCAGAATACAGTTGTATCAGGGTCGGTTATTATCATTAAATCACCAATATGCTCTATGAACTTTTGGCTGGGTTTGGTATTCCCATAAAAACCACTTTCTATTGCTTCTACTTTGGTGAGTACCAACGCATGATATCCGAGTAACTGTTTAATTTTTTCTTTAGCAATTTCAACGAATTCTGCTTTTAAATATAAATAGTAGTGTCTAATCGAGCCATCACTAATTAGTTTAACTCCATCAGCATTCGTTCTAACCCAATCTTCGAGTTCTGGGATTTCCCTATTTAGCATAATTGTCTTTTTCATATCAAACTGTGTATGACCGTGATCGGCTGTAATCAATATCAAAGTGTCCTCCGGGGTATTTTTTACTAGATTCTCGTAAATTTCATTCAAAGTTTTATCGGTTAAATGTGCAATTTCTTCAGAGTGAGGACCAAAAACATGTGAATTTTTATCTATGTCATCGAAATAGACATAAAAGTAGTTTTTACCTTCGGATTGCTGAATTCTTTTATTAACATATTGTAATCCCTCTATAAAATTTTGATATCCAAATATATTTCTAATGTTTGAAATCTTTTTATTGTAATTGCTTTTCGCGTAGGTGTTTAAAATTACAAGATGAGACTCTATGTCTGACTCGTGAAGTCTTTCATAAAAATTTCCTTTGTTTAAAATAAAATCGAAATCTTCAGAATTCAAAGTTCCTTTGTATTGATAAGGTTCTATGTAGACATAAGGAAGTGGCCTAACCAGTGCGTCAAGCTCTGGTACAAAATAACTCCAACCTATTACCCCTGTATCTAGCGAAGTCAGACCAGTATTCATGCAGGTGACACAATTTGCGGTAGTAGATGGAAAAATTGCTGTCAGTTTGGATATTATTCCCTTTTGATCTATATGTTTCAATGTTGGGTGAGTGTTTATATTATCTTCAATCAAGTTCCATCCCATCGCATCTACTAAAATTACCACCACATTTGTATATTTTGAGAGCTCTTTAGGAAGCGTGTCCGAAGGTAATATTATTTGATTGCTTTTACCGGTAAGGATTTTTTCAACTGTTGCCGGAATATTTCCAAAACAATATGAATCGTAGAGAGGTTTCCGAAATCCTTCTCTTACCAAACTCGAATCTACTGCTGTTATTGATTTTTGATTTACCATTATTAAGTAAAACAGATTTGATTATATAGCGAAAAATTGAAAGAAGATAGTTATTCTATTTGTAGAAAATTAAATTACGTATCTTTGATTAATATTTAATTTACGTTCATAATAGAAATAATAAATATTGTTATATGGCAATTTCTGTTTCTATACCTAATACACCTAAGACTAAAAAGGAGAATATTATTGCGACTTATAATTTGCATAAATATTTCTATACAGGTGTTGGCGAAACCCAAGTTCTGCATGGAATAGATTTGGAAATTAAAAGAGGTGAATTTATCATCATATTTGGACCATCTGGCTCAGGTAAATCTACCCTTCTCCATTCAATGATTGGACTAGAAAGTCCTACCAAAGGTAGAGTTGAGTTATTTAATCAGGATCTTTATGCTCAAAATGAAGACGAAAGATCAATGACTAGATTGGAGAAAATTGGAATTATGTACCAACAACCAATATGGGTAAAAGCAATGAATGTAGCTCATAATGTAGCCTTACCATTAAATTTGCTAGGTACTCCACATAGAGAAGCTATGAAAATTGCCGAGGAAAAATTGAAAAGCTATGCTATGGATAAGTGGGCTAAATATAAACCAACTGAGTTATCCTCTGGACAACAGCAAAAGATTTCATTGATACGTGCTTTAATTACAGAGCCGGAGATACTAATCGCTGACGAGCCTACTGGTAATCTTGATATAGATTCGAGCAAGAGATTAGTTGAAGGTTTGAAAGAACTTAATATTATCGGTAGGACCGTGATAGTAGTCACACACGATTTACAATATCTATCCTACGCAGATAGAACTTTCTATATTAAAGATGGTAACCTAGCTGGAATTTATATGCAGGATGAGACAAAAGAACTGATAGACGATGTTCTAAACAAAGGTAAATCAATATTTAAATTAGAAAAAACTGCTAAATGAATTTAGAAGAATTAAAATCAAGATTTGGTCCAATATTTGAAACGCTATTTAGCTCTGTCTTTATAGAGATTACTATCATCTTAATAGTGATTATGTTGGTAGTGATAAATATTCAGAGGTTTAGACGATATAGGATTAAAGTCTCTTTAATTGATCTACTCTACATTGCTGGTGTTAACCTAATGGTTCGTAGAACAAGAACAATAGTAACTATAGTGGGTATGTCGATAGGTATAGCTTCGATTGTATTTCTAGTTTCTATCGGCTATGGGATGCAGGACTTGGTGATTTCAGAAGCAACCAGGCTGGAAGAGTTGAAACAAGTGCAAGTATCAACCCAAGCTGGAAGCAAATTAAGATTGAACGATACGGTTTTAGCTGATTTAAAGAAGATCCCTAATGTCCAAAAGACTCTGCCGGTAGTTGCTATAGTCGGTGACATGTCTTACAAACAATCAAATGCCGCAATTCCGGTTTATGGGGTGACAACAGATTATCTCAAAGAATCAGCAATCCAACCTGTTTATGGAGAACTCTTTGAAAGTAATGAGACTTATTACGAAGTTAAACAAGCTGAGAATTTAACAGAAGTGAATGAAACAAAGAATACAGAAAGTGCAAACTTACTGGAAAATCCAGTAGAAGTTTCCGAAGGTGAGGAGTTTATCGAACTTGATACAGAAAATACAGATGGAGAGAAAATTGACGTTGATGAAATAAATTTGCCAAATACTGCTTTAAAAGAAATCGTTATGAATAGATCCGCAATCGAGATTATTGGATTGCCTTTTGATGACGCTGTCGGAGAAAACGTAAGTCTTGCTTTTACTGTCACAAACCAACATCTCAATAGAGAAGGAATAAAAGTTGTTTCATTACCAGAAAATTTCACTATTGTAGGAGTACTCTCTGATAACTCGGAACCAGCAATCTACACGCCTTTCTTTAATTTGAGAACATTAGGAGTTGTGAATTTTACAGAAGTCCGAATAATCACCGATGATCAAAATAATGTGCAAAGAATTAGAGAACAAGTTGAAGCGCAAGGTTATCTCACTACATCCGTTCAGGATACAGTTGCAGAAATTGAACAATTGTTTAGTAGCGTGAGGATTGGGTTAGGACTAATTGGAGCATTTGGTTTAGCTATCGCTTCACTCGGAATGTTTAACACATTGACAGTTTCTCTTCTTGAGCGAACAAAAGAAATCGGTCTGATGAAGACTATAGGTATGAAATCTGCGGAAGTTCGTCTATTATTCCTTATTGAGTCATTGTTAATGGGTTTCCTAGGAGGTGTGTCGGGCTTGATGTTGGGTTACTTAGGAGGGAAATTAATCAGTTTGATATTAACCTCATATTCTATTAGTAAAGGTGGTAATGCTATAAGCGTGAGCAGTATTCCTTTCACATTCGTCTTCTTGGTAATTGCATTATCTATCATGGTGGGATATTTGACAGGATTATTCCCCGCTAGAAGAGCTACAAAAATTTCTGCACTAAATGCTCTTCGTTACGAATAAACTTCTACGAAAAAAGTTCATTTTCCTTCGAAAGAAGGAATCTCTCCCGAATGTATTCTCAAGTAAATTCCATAAAAATCATATAATAGAGATCCCTGATCAAGTCAGGGAAATTTTTAGTTGAATTGATTTGAAATGTTTCTCAAAAAAAGTTAAATTATATAAACCAATTTCACTAATAATGCGCGTTTCGCGTCCTAATAAAAGCTTGCAGAGAATGCATCGAGACTATTCTCGTATATTTCGTATACGGAAGAATTTCATACGCAAAAAACTTAAACAAATCTCCAAATTTTTGTTCTTCAAGAAGATAACATTAGCTAGGTGGCAGTTGAATACTTTTACTGTCATGATGCTATCTCTTGGATTTGTCCTTGGCACCTATGCGATGGTTATGGAATTAGTCCCGATTCTGAGGGCTCTCGATGAAACTAGTTATACTTTAGTTCAAGGAGGAGATGGTGAATTAACTTCTGGTAGTGGAACTGACGTTGTGATTTCAGCTTCCGCAGTGTCTTTGGGAAAAGACGATAACTGGTTTGATATGGGCTGGAACCTGAAGAGACAGTTGACTATCAAAAATCTATCAGCAATCACACTTCCTTCAAATACTCCTATTCAATTAACATTAAACACAAAGGAATTATTTGATGCTTCTAATATTCAGAATGACTGTGATGATCTTAGAGTTATTTATTCTACTGGGGTGGGCAACCATACAGAACTAGCTAGAAGCTACTATAAAGCA
>CALMQQ010000085.1 GCA_937871845.1 uncultured bacterium | reverse complement strand
ATTGAGAGTTCTGTCGGTCCTTTCTTCTAATACAATCACAGTAACTTCTTTTGATTTAAACTTTCTATTCTGAACGAAAAATTCAAGGATATCTTTACCTGAATATTTAGGCAGGGTAGTATCAACAATAATTATATTTGGGTCAGTAATGAACACAAACCCAAGGCCTTCGACACCATTGTCAGAAGAGAATATTTTAAGGTCAAAAGTATACTTTCTCGATAAACGAGCAAGAAATATTTTGATAATTTGCCTAATAGCAAAATTGTCGTCTATGAGGACGATATTGTGTAGCATGAAAACAATAGTATTTCCTATATAGTTTAGAACATTTGATGGGAAAACTGAAGTTCAAGTTGTGAATAAAAATTGGTTATTAAAACCTCAATTTATTAACTTAAATTCTTAGGGATTGGGTGTTTCAGGTCTGGGCTGGAAGATGTCTTCGTAGACATCCATAGCCTTTAAGATTGAATCTATATTCCTTAATCCATCCTGTCCACTGAACTGTGAAACTGATCCTAATTGGCTTTCAATTGCTAAAAGTCTTTCTTGTAGAGCGATTAGCTTCGACTCAGTAAGGAGTTCGATTTTAGGACCTTGCGAAATTTCTTTTAAAGCTGCGACTGGATTTGTTGCATGACCAGATTCTGTATCCTGTTTTCTGGGACCGAGATTTTTATCGTCAAATCTTGCTCTCATTATTTCATAAACGGCATTTTCTAAAGCAGGGGTAGGTTCAAGATTTGGAAAGAGTTGTCTTTTTTGAGGTGGCATGGTGTCTGAAAAACCTTCAGGTAAACCATTTGCTATAGTGATTATCCTTGCGGCCAACAATCCGTTGGCTGCCTTGGGATCTATTCTCCCAGCATAATTTGTTTTTAGAACTGGAACATTGTCCATACCTGCAGCAACAGCGAGTAATCTCGCAGTAAGTACAAGTCCAGGATTTCTTTCACTATATAAGTTTTCTCCATTAAGCCCTTTTTGTGAAAAATCCATGGTGGCAAATGCTCCGCTTTGGTTGCTAGGGCGTGTTCTTGTAAGATGTGTGTCGATGATAGTTCGTGGTATCGAGTTGGCAGTTTGTCGTTTTAAATCTTCACCCGCTGTCCATGCATGAGCTAAAACATTTGGGGTAGTATCAAATGTTTGGTCAGGTACGTGTTCCAATATTCTGGGTAAAACACCATTGCCTACAAGACTATCAAATTTCTCTGGAGGAATAGTTCTGAAAAGTTCTCTCACAGCTTCAGTCGCTTTTTCACTACTATTAAAGGGTTTTAATAATTCTTTTTTTGGATCTATAGGTGTTTGTGGCGTTGAATCAATAATTGGAAGAGTAGGTGGCATCATTTGATTTTGTCATTAATTTAATTCATTCTATACGTCTTTGATACATTTTATCAAGTAGAGATAAGAATCAATAACCACACAATTCATTACATGTTATAATTATGGATATTCACTGTTTGTCAATATATAGTTTATGTTGATAATAAGGGGATGATCGGCTTCGACAGATGATGACCGTGATTTACCGCAAGCCGAAGTGCTTTATCCTGCCACTTCGCTAAAAACGGGAGGATATTCCGAGCAATCGGAAATTGACTTAAGCGTCAAAACCAAAATTCAAGGCTTCGTTGATAGAGTAGTAGCATTTTTCAATGTCGAACCTCAATTCAACTTTGCTGTTGCCTAATTAATCCCGCCTTCGCGTAAGCTTCGGCGGACAAGTAAGCAACCTTCTCATTCTCTCCTCACTTGGCGGGAGGTTTGGGGAGAAACTTAGTCAAGTTGCAGGTTTTAAGTTTGATTTATGCTTAGAACCGAAGCACTTATAAATCAAAGCAGTTTGGCTTTTGTTGATTTTGATCAAACTGTTTCAAATTAAATCAACTAAGCTTGTAGTATGTAGGTCGCAGTATCGTTTGGACGCGGGTTCGATTCCCGCCATCTCCATTGCGTGATAAATTTGCTACGCAAATTTAAACGCAATGAGTCACGTTTATCCGACCAAAGGGAGGATATTACTTGACAATTATATCTCAAAAGCTAAACTCAATGGGTCACGTTTATTTTGAACGAAGTGAAAAATATCACGTGACTATAAATTACTCCCAAATTTAAACTTGGTATCTAAATAAATAGCATTACTCTCTCTCCGTATACCATTATTGAATGTTTTTCGTATATGTCATACAAAGTAAAAAGGATCAGTCTTGGTATATAGGCTATACGATGGATTTGACTCGGAGAATAAACCAACACAACAGAGGTGAATTTATATATACTCGAAAACACCTGCCATACAACCCAATCTGCTATTTTGCACTTCCAAACAAAAGTGATGCTAAAAGATATGAGAGATATTTAAAGTCTGGTTATGGAAGAAGAACATTAAAGAAAATACTGAGAGAATATTTAAAAAGTAATTGCAAGTCAACCAAAATAAACAATCAAAACAATAAGTCCTCCGGGATGCGATAAGTATGAAAAGGTTATAAATCACACGTCTGTCATTTTAGGATTTTCGATGTTCCCCATCCACTCCTCAGGTGTAGCAAAGATTAACCCCGGATTTTCTTCTGCTAGATTTGTAAATAATTCCCTTGCTTGCTGGGGATTATGATATAAACATGCAATCAGTGTCCCATTATTAAGACTAATCCTGGGTATCGATGGGTATTCTCCGGTGATGTCATAATCAGGAAGATCCATAATTCTAGGGTCAAAAACCAAGACGCACATATCGCCAGTTGCTTTAATAGCGCTATTAACCCCACATTCCGATAGCTCACCATTAGCTTTGTATCTATCTCTCGTAAACTGAACGACATCTGGCCTAGAACCACTTGATTCGAATTCTCTACCTCTTTCTTTTTGAATGTTCATTGATTCCAAAGCACCATCTTGAAGCGCATCTTCTAATCTGGAAAAGGGCATAGTGTGATAATGATAAAGAGGACCTTTCTCTAATTCACGAATCCTTGAGACCTCAGCTCTCGATAATAGTTGTAACATTTCTTGTGGAGTTATACCCTAATCATTTGCCCACTTTGTCAATAAAGATTTTCTTCTGAGGGGAACAGCCATATTAAGCTGCCTCACTTTATGGATTAGTGGATTATCTGATGATATTTCTGGCATATAGTTAATTTAAAGATACAATTTATTGCTTAATACTCTCATAGAATAGACCTAATTATATAAGAGTGTAGTGAAAATTTATACATAAAATTGTTGATTTCGTAAAGAAGCAGCGAATGGAAGGAAAAAGTGACCAAGAGATAGAGAATCTGTTAAGTACATCAGGATGGAAAATGGAGGATATTCGACACACATTCGAATCTCTAAATAATGGAGTACCTCTGCCTCCAAAAGATTACGAGAATATCCCCACAAAACAAAGTAGCTTAAGTGACGAAAACGACCAGAATCCATCTAGTGAAGAAACAGATACAGGGAAAAAGCCGGTGAGGTATACCCTATGGGATGCTTTTGAAAATGTGATGATGTTCGTAACGATGGGAATTACAGCAATTGCGAGTGGGGTGTTATTGAACATGTTCATAGATCAGACTTTATTTTTTGAAGAATCCACCATGCGCTATTACAGTAC
>CALMQQ010000084.1 GCA_937871845.1 uncultured bacterium | reverse complement strand
TACCGATGGAGGAGCACACCCCGCCTGGATCAAGGCGATGAACGAAGGAATCGAAAAGGGCAAGGAGAGAAGAAGGAAGTATCTAGAGAAAATGAAAAGGGAGGGCAAAAAAATATTAGCATAGATAGTAATAACAACAATGAAAGAACTACTAAACAAAATATTCAGGAGAAATCAAGAACCTCCTCTTCCACCCGAACTGGTGGAGTCGTTGAGAATAGGGAGAGAGAATTCACAGAGGGAACTAGAGGCAAGGAGACAGGCAAACAGAGAGGGGAGAAAGTACGAGGGGGACAAGGATATGCCACCATATCTAGTCTAAAATCTAAAGGGACCACCTCAATTGATGAGTATGAATTAAGGGAATCGCCCAAGCCAGGGACTAGGGAGTTTAAAATATACCAGAGGATTCAGAGTCTGCTTAAATCATACGATAAAGACTTCACGGTTGGTGAGAAATACCTTCCTAGGGGCGCATTAGGCGTGTATTATCCTTCTACAAAAAACATTCGTGTCGATTCAATTAATAGTTTATCGGTGTTTGCTCATGAATTCACCCATTATTTAGATGCAAAATACAAAATTACAGTACATCTAAGTAAGCCAGAATTAAACAAAGAACTATCAAAGATTTATCTACAATATTATCCAGGAGCTGAGGCAGGGCATAATCCAAGATTAAAGCAATTAGAAGGGTTTGCAACATTACTACAGAAGTATGTCGAGTTTCCTACGACTACAGAGACAGAATATCCTTTACTAGTTAATGAGTTTCTTAAACCAAAGGGAGAATACTATGAACCCACAATTGGGAAAATGTTAGAAGATTTAAACCAATTAGTAGCAGATTATCAAGGTCTGGAGTCGTTAGATAAGATTGGAACGAGAGTTTCTAGTGATGATACTGGAATAGATCGCAAGAGCTTCTTCACCTCACAAGAAAGGTTGAGGCAACAATTAGCAGATAAGGTGTATCCATTAGAGGTTATAGCCAAGAAAGCGGGGATTGATAATAAGTCGATTGATCCATCTTTATGGGCAAGGGCATATTCGGCAGTAAATGGAATAGTTGGAAATAATATCTCTACTAAACGTGGGTATTGGGCATTTACAGACTTAGAATCGGGTTTTCAAAAGAGATATGAATATAATTGGAAGACTTTAATAGACAGATTAGAAAAGAATAACAGAGCTGATAGTTTTGGATATTATTTAGTAGCTAGAAGACAGCACTTTCTGTACAAAGAGTTAGATCTATTAGGGAACAGAAAAGGTCAACTAGAGGTGATTGTTAAGGCACTAAATAAAATAACCGAGCCTAATAAGTTATCTAGATTTAACAGGGATTTAAAGTCCATGTTAGAGGAAGATTATGGGATTGAAATAATCCCTAGTACCATCAAAAATGGTAAGCCCGAGTATACCGCCATGAACCTTGAGCGCTTTAAAAGAGAGACCAATAGGTTATTACAAAAACTAGAAAAAGAATATGAAGAGTTTAAGTCTGTACTTGATAATGATGGTTTCTCACGACAGGTTGTAGACGATGCCTATAAACAGAACTCTGAAGCATATAAATATGAGGAGAAAATGTTTGATTCACTAGTTAAGGCTGATTTAGAATTATTACACAACCCAGAAGTCCAACTAATAGACAAAGCAACTTTCGATAA
>CALMQQ010000083.1 GCA_937871845.1 uncultured bacterium | reverse complement strand
CTTGAGAAAAGTAAAAGGAGCCATGGTCTATCCATTAATCATCTTGCTCCTAACAACTTTTGAAATGCTAGGAGTGATTTATTTCATCTTACCTAAAATGGAGGGCTTGTTCAATGCGTTTGAAAACCCCCCAGCCCTTACTATGTTCGTTTTAAATGCCTCAAACTTTATTAGGACAAATATTTTATATCTCGCGATTGCATTAGTTGTAATTATTCTTGTATCAAGAAGATTCTTTAAAACCAAGACAGGGACAGACTTCAAGGATAAATTAATGTTAAAGATTCCGATAATTAAAGAATTAGTGATAAAAAATATATTAGCTACATTCTCAAGAACATTGGGAATTTTGCTCGAGAGTGGAATTCCTTTGGCTGACGCCTTGAAGATTACAGCTACAACCACTAGTAATGTAGTATACGGTCAGATTTTTGAAACATTAAGGCAAGAGGTTCAGAGAGGAAAAAACGTTGCTGATGTATTAGGACGATATCCAAAACAGTTTCCTCCGCTCTATGTGAAAATGATTAGTGTCGGTGAAAAAACAGCTACTTTGGAAGACAACCTGTTATATTTATATGATTTCTATGCCGAAGAAGTCGAAGAAATGACAAATAATATGAGTACTATCATAGAGCCATTATTGTTGATTTTCATAGGTCTTATGGTGGCGGTATTAGCTATTGCCATTGTTGGTCCAATCTATCAATTAACAGGAAATATTAACCAACTTTAATGCCATCAATGAAGGGTTTTACATTACTAGAGATGTTAATAGTTATAGCCATCACAGGCTTTATGTCGGTTTTAGCGGTCCCCTATAGCATCAAGCAAATTACTAATAATAGAGCTTATGATACTGCAGCAGAAGTTAGCAGTGCGATTTGCAATGCCCAACAGAACGCAAATTCGTTTAAGAATGGGAAGGCTTATGGTGTAGAGGTGAGAGAAACAGGTTACTCCCTCATTACTTCGGTTGACGAAAATCTTGCTACAGATGGATTAGTAGGTTATTGGAAGTTTAACGAGAACATATGGAATGGAGTAAATGACGAAACATATGACTCTTCAGGAAATGGTAACCATGGTACTCCTAAATTAGACACCACACTTTCTAGTGAAGGATTCGGTAAAAGTGCAAAATTTGATGGAACAGGAGATTTTATAGCATTTCAAGATAACAATGGTGTTGAGGTTGATACTGTACCTCTAAGTAATTTAGATAATGAGAACAGTATGGCTGTATCTGTATGGTTTCGCACAAACACTCTTGTTGGTGGTGAGGACAGCTTAAGGTATATAGTGGCCAAAGAGTCCGCAAATTCCTCTGGGACAAGCTTCATCTTGAGATTTAACACTAGCACAGACCGTTTGGAATACTATTTAGGAGGAGCAAGTTATGTAGGTGTAACATCGGGGGTACTAGCCATTAATACATGGTACCATGCAGTTGCCACTTGGGATGGTTCGATGATGTATCTTTATTTAAATGGAGCCCAAGTAGGCTCAGCATCAAAAGGGGGTTTAACAGGCGACTCTTCCTTACCCGTTAGAATTGGGTCCTTGAATTTTGGTGGTGCACAAACTAATATCAGAAATTGGTCTGGTGAAATCGATGAGCTCAGAATCTATAACCTAAACTTATCATCAACTGATGTCACTAACTTATATAATTATAATCAACGTAAGTTTTCAAAGACGGATATACCTTTTTCAAACGGTGTAAAATCAAATGTGATTTCGCCAGCAAAAAAAATTATTAATTTTGATGAAGGTAGTTTCAAACCAAATTCTACGACTTCTTTTAATATTGTTAATGGAAGTTCAGTAGTTTTTGTAGAAATAAACACAGAAGGCTTAATAAATTATTATATTAATTGATGATTTTCGACAAAAAGAAACTAAAAGGTATGACACTGATTGAAGTTCTTTTGTATCTAGCCATTTTCGGAATGTTTTTTGTCGTTATTATTAATTACTTCTTTTTTGTTCAAGATAATAATCAACTTTCAGGAGAAGCGTTAAAAATTGATAGAGGAGTCATACTATTATCACAACATTTTGAAGATAGTTTCGAAAGAACATCGTCTATTGGGGGATCAACTATTTTTAATAATAATAATGGAGCCTTATATTTAACAGGTCCTTCTAATATTAACTATACTGTATCTGATTTTGCCACAAGTGACGCAAGGCTACAGTTTTTCGATGGTGCTATAACCAAACAAATCACAAGGAACGATGTTGAAGTTACCAAATTTTTACTTGAAGAAATTCTAGATAATAGCGATACTAATATAGGTGTGGAGATTACTGTGGGTATCAGATCTAAATCTGATACATCAATCAGTACTGAATTCACCAATTCATATATTTTTGATTGATGGAAAACCTTAGAGGGAACGTTGCATTAACCACTG
>CALMQQ010000082.1 GCA_937871845.1 uncultured bacterium | reverse complement strand
TCTTATGACAAATAATATGAACCAACCAACCGTTCCAGAGGCAAATCCTGTAATCGAAACTCCTGTTCAACCTGATCCATTTAAAACCGATGGCTATAACGAAGCAGTAAAGCAAGGGAATTCTATGAAAATTGTTTTATTGGTAGTTATTTTTCTAATTTTTGGAGTGTTAGTAGCGTATATTTTGATGAATTATTTAGGAGGGGATGAAGAGCCAGAAGTTGTCACTCCCACAGCGGTTCCAACGGTGGAGGCGACATCTGCAGTAATTGAGCCGACGGTAACACCACCAGGTATTTCTTCAGGTTACAAAGATTTTACATTCCCCGCTTATATTCCAGACAATAAAGATAATCCATTCACAATTAGCGGTAAAGCTTTAGAAGACTCTGAATCTGCTATATTAGAAGATGAAGGATCAGTAGGCTTTACCATCAGCGGAGAAGATTATCAACTAAATGTAAAAGCTTATTTTGAATCTCAAAATACACCGTACAATGAATATTTCTTCCTTGAAAGAGATGGAGCGGATACAATAGCAAGAGTGAAACACGATTATATTGAGGCTACTAAAGATCTCTATAAATACGTTAGATCAGATGATGTAAGTGAGACTATTGATTGTAAAGGGATGGGTCCAGAGGATATAATCCCCGCTCCTTGCGGACAAGCACGTTATACAAGTTACAATCAAGTTGAAACATTTTATATTCTAGATATCACATGTGATGCTGATGCTGAAAACGTAACGAAGTGTGATGAAATAGTTAAATCTCTTGAAATTCAATATTAGTTCTCGACGCTTAATCTTTCAAGTTCCTTAAGGATTTCGGTCTTTCCTTTAAAGCAGTTGTTTTCTGCCACGAGTAAAGGGACCCCTTTCTGATCTTCTGGTATACCACATTTTTCAATACTATTATCAAATCCTCGTTTATTTAAACTATTGCCTTTTAAACTTTTTATCGATAAATCAATATGATTTGAGTATTCACGAAATTCAATTTCATCTATAGTTTCTTCGCAGAACCCACAATCGGAATCGGTATAAAGGACAATCTTGTTAGGATTATTCACTCCATATGTATAATTTAAAACCATTATTAATGCCAAGATATTCACGAGGAATAGGGCGATTGGACTTTTAGACTTCATTTTAGAATATTTCATGTAGTTATTATAGCTCATTGGAAATTATTATATTAATGATTCTAACTCTATTGATAAATCCTCATTCGAGTTATAATTAGCCATGAAGGCAAAGCTGACAGGTGGAATTCTATCATTCGTGGGTTTTGTATTATCTCCGGTTTCCTGGTGGAATGATCTTGTTGTAAATTTCCCTTTGAGTTATTTAATGGCTTTACCTTTTGGGCTATTAAATGAAAAACTGTTTTTACCTTCTTTCGTAATTGCTTATTGGATGACAAATATTATCGGGATACTTTTGATGCATATTGGAGTAAAAAAGATTGCGAGTAAACAAAAAAAGAATGAAAATAAAAAAGAATTAATAACAACTTTGGTTTTCGGGATGATATATACCGCTTTGATAATTGCCCTGGTTTTAACAGAAGTATTAAAGATCCCGGAATCGATACTGAATAGGTTTAGGTGAGTGTAATTATAATTAAATCAATTACAAAATATGAATAAGGACCTAACAATTGATTTTGGTGCCTCAATGTTAAATATTCGTGTACTTCTCCTGATTAAATACAAAGGGGGATATTTGTTTGAGTTAAACACAGATGATTACTATTTTGCTATTGGTGGTAGAGTTAAGTTCGGAGAGTCATCCTCAGAAGCTGCAAAGAGAGAATTGAAAGAAGAGTTGGATTATAATGATTTAGAATTAGAACTAATTGGTTTAATCGAGAATTTCTTCGTAATAGGTGAAAAATCGGTTCATGAGGTGAACTTTGTTTATGGTGGGGCGATAAAAGATGAAATTGACTTCAATAATTTAAAATCAAATCATAAAGGTTTTAGCTCCCTTTTACCAGAAGATGTTATGACTAGCGATGTAAGACCAAAAGTATTAAAAGAGCTTATCCCAAAGCTATTAAGTAATTATGACGAGATTGGAGAGTTTATACATTTGGTGAATAGGGATTCAGCATGACCTGAATTAAAATTTCGTAACT